>JAAEPL010000373.1 GCA_024232675.1 Planctomycetaceae bacterium | reverse complement strand
CGTGATTGCGGCTTTGCGAACCGCGATGGGAGAGCGGATGCCCCGTCGTTTTATCGATCTGGAGACGGCGGACTACCACGTCGAAAATGCCTTGTTGCCAGATGCCTACGCCTTAAAGCGGGTGCCGCTGCCTCAGTTCGCCGCCAGTTTGCTGCCCTTTTTACCCCGTCCGCAGGATGCTCAGGTGATTGATCGGATCCACCATATGGCATGGCGGTTACGCGAACTTTCGGTGGACTTTGAAAACATTCTTTTTGTGTGCAACGTGATGCATTGGCCATGGATCCGCGAGGCATTTAATAATCGTGATCTGAAACCGGTAGAACACGATCCTGTAGAAGAGCCGACTGCTTTTTCGGTCGACCCAGACTCGCTTTACTTTATGCTTGGTGAGCTACCGTATATCACGGGATTGTACGAACAGGCGCGTGCGGAGTTATCATCCGACGACAACCTGAGTATCGACGGGGTGAAGCTGCTTTTAATTGCAGCGCGCACGCAGTACCGAAAAAATTTCAAAGGTCGGGCGCGAAAGGTGACGCCTTTTTTGTTGCGACAAATGTTGAAGTACATTCGCAATCTGACTTTGATCAATCACCGTTTCACCCCCCAGCTATCAACAATTGTGATGGCTGCCAAACAAATGGTGGGGGATGGCTATGCCTTGGAGGTGCTGGAAGTCGCCAAGGTCTATCCGTTCGACCGAATGAGTCCCTGGGATGCGTTGCGTATGGGAATTGATCAAGCAAGCTTTCCCGATGACGAAGTACGCCAGACTAAAAATCGTTTGGCCGGACCACCATTGGCTTGGCAAAGTATTCAATTGGTACCTAAGCCGGCCGATCAGGATCGCCAAAAATGGAAGCAACAATGGAATCCCCATTCTCAATGCAGTTGGCCTCCTGAGGATGTATTGATTGAAAATTTTCGCGCTGCAGTTTTTGAACGAGCCAAACAGGTCATGGGAGCGGATTTGGCCAAGACCGAAAAGTTCACGACGAGTGTGAAGGATGGGATTGATATCCGAGATACCTTGCGGCATTGGTATGAAGGGGACATCTACGTCAAAGTTCTACCGCCTAACAAGGGCCAATTGGATGCCGCGGTCATGTTGTTCGATTCCCCAGCGGATCCTCGCGAATACCCGTGGCGGACAACTTGGTTTGCGGAACATAAGGGGGAATCGACGTTGGCCTTCTTCGCAACCGATTTCCAACAGCAACCGATCGGTCCGGGAATCTGTTTAGCGAATTACGGGGGTGCCATGTTTTTGTATCCACCGATCTCGATACCCGATATTTGGCATGACCCCAATTTTGATTTCACCACAACCCTGGAAGAGCGTTTGATCGCCGCCACTTGTTTTTATAGTGAATGCCGGCACGTTGCGATCCTCAGTCCGCTGCCACCGGGCAGCGCTTGGCAAGCGATTGCCAAGCATTACAAAAAAACGCTGGTGCATATTCCGTTGGCTCAATTTGGCGACTCAACCGTGCAGCAATTGAGGATGGTGCACGTGCTGAACGGAAAAGATATTCGCAGTTATGCCGCGGATTTCATACGCCGCGCTTAAGCGGACCGGCACGGCTTAAGCAATTATTTGGTTGCCGCCGAAATGCCGTCGCTTATTTTTTGGACGGGTTCTTTTGTTTCTTTTTCTGTCGCGCCTTTTTCTGTTTGCTCGCCGCTAACTCGCGACCAAACGGCTTGTTGGGGTGTGGTTGGTGGGCGGTGCGCATGATGGTCTTTATTTGGGACACCACCGCTGGATGGGCCGCGGCTATATTTTTGCTTTCACCAAGGTCTTGCCTAAGATCGAATAACTGGATGGGTCCGTCGGGTTTCTCGTTCACACGCAAACGAACGGCTTTCCAGTCCCCCAATCGCACCGCCTGTTTACCTCCGCCTTCGTAAAACTCCCAATACAAGTAATCGTGGGCGGGCTGGTGGTCGCCTCGCAGCGCGGGCGTGAACGAAATGCCGTCGGTGGGTTGGCTCAAAGGATGCCCTGCTAATTCACAAGCAGTGACAGGAAAATCCCAAAACGCGGCCACATGATTCGAACGACTACCCGGTTCTATGCGACCCGGAGCCCAAGCCACAAATGGGACGCGAATACCTCCTTCGAAGAGGTCACGTTTTCCACCGCGGAGTGGCCCGTTGGAATCGAAATGGTCTGGATGAGCACCGCCTTCAAAATGAGGCCCGTTGTCACTTGAGAAGAAGACGTAAGTTTCATCATCAATGCCTAACTTCACCAGCTTGTCGAGAATTTTTCCTACAGAATGGTCTAGGTATTGGACCATACCGACAAAGGTTGCCCGGGGATGAGATTCCGCTCGGTAGTGCCGCCCTGGCGGATAGGGTTGTTCTTCAAACCGCTCGAGATGCCGATTTCGAAAGGCGGCCGGTGCCGCCAAATCGGCATGGGGCTGTTGTAAGGAGACATGCAGAAAAAAGGGACCGTCGCGGTGCTCGTCAATCCAATCCAAAGACTTTTGCAAAAAGAGTTCGCCGCTATAGGTCTCGCCGTTCTTGCCCTGGTTCTGCGGGAAGTCCACACGCTGCCCGTTATCCCACAACACCTTGGGGTAATATCGATGGGCAGCATTGTGACTGAGAAATCCATAAAAATAATCAAACCCTTTTTTGCGGGGCAGCAAAGCATCTTTCGAGCGACCCGCCAAACCGGACTTGCCAATCATGGCTGTTTGATAGCCTCGGTTTTTTAAGAAACGCGCGACGGTCACGTCTTGGTCGTCCTCACGAAACTGAATGGGCCCATTAAATCTTTGAAAGACATGACCCGTGTGCTGGCCCGTCAGCAAGCAGGCTCTTGATGGAGCACAAACCGTTGAACCAGCGTAGAACTGAGTGAATACCATGCCTTCTGCTGCCATACGATCGAGGCAGGGAGTCGCGAAATGGGTTTGTCCATTGAAACCCACGTCGGCATAACCAAGATCGTCCGCCAGAATGAAAATAATATTAGGTGGCGTGGATATGACGGGCAGGGGAGGGTTGGTCCAGCTGAGGCCAATGCAGACGAATCCGCAGAGAATGCTGTTCTTGGAGGCTTCCAAGGGAAGGGGCGGGCTGCCAGACTTATTAACTTGAATACCGATATTCTAAATACTTGGATCTCAAAAAGAAAAGCAAATATGAAACGCGCTTCCTTTTGCCTCGTTGGTTTTCCAATCTTAATCCTTTTTTATGCCGGGTTGTTGCCTGTTTCGGCACAAACGAAACCAGCGGCCGTGGTGGTGCAAAAAATTTGGGACGCCGCGCCGCATAATGCCTTTACAGATTTGGTGCGCTTCCAAGACCGATGGTTTTGCGTGTTTCGCGAAGGACAGGGCCATGTCTCCGCCGATGGTGCTTTACGCGTTATCACTTCGCAGGATGGTGTTAACTGGGAAGCCGCGGCCCGACTGACCATGCCGGATGCTGATTTACGAGACGCCAAGATCACGGTTACCCCCGATCAACGTTTGATGCTGTCCGGGGCGGCCGCTTACCATCAGCCGCATGAGCATACACACCAATCGCTGGTTTGGTTCTCGGAAGATGGTTTTCAGTGGAGCGATTCCGTCAAAGTCGCTGATCCCGATTTTTGGCTATGGCGGGTGGTTTGGAGCGACGACAAAGCCTTGGGGTTTGGTTATGGAACACGCCCTGAGAACCGAGGGCTTCGTCTTTACCAAACCGAGCATGGGGAAACGTTTGAAACACTCGTGCCAAGCGCCTTTGTTGGCGGGTACCCAAATGAAACGGGGCTCGTTTTTCGTGATGACGGTAGCTGTTTATGTCTATTGCGAAGAGACGGTGAAAATTCATCAGCGCAACTGGGCGTCTCTCAAAAACCTTATCGGCAATGGAAGTGGAAGGATTTGGGAGTGCAAATTGGCGGACCTCAAATGATCGAGCTGCCCGATGGCAGATTGATTGCCGGGGTAAGGCTATACGATGGAGGTGCGCGAACCGCGATCTGTCAGATCGACCCCCAGAAAGGCTCCTTGAAAGAACTGCTTTCGCTGCCTTCCAGCGGCGATAACAGTTACCCCGGTCTGGTCTGGCACGCTAATCGACTGTGGGTGAGTTACTACTCCTCCCATGAGGGTAAGACCAGCATTTATTTGGCTAACCTCGAATTGCCCGATCCGTAACCAGGCATTCTTTTTTGCTCATGCAAGGCGAGGGAGTGATTGCAGGTCTTGTGGGAAAATTGCTTTTCAATAATTCCACGGTACGATACGAACTTCATTGTCGTGCCAGAGTGTCGCCTGCCACAAAGCGCTGCCAGACCTT
>JAAEPL010000372.1 GCA_024232675.1 Planctomycetaceae bacterium | reverse complement strand
CTGCCGGTCGAATCCTACGAAGTCGAGCGGTACGCGGCGAGTAGTGGACCGGGCGGCCAACACGTCAATAAAACCGCGTCAGCGGTGCGGATCACGCACCATGATTCCGGGATTGTCGTCAAATGCTTTGAAGAACGAAGCCAACATAAAAACCTCGCGAAAGGGTTACGGCTTCTAAAGTCCAAACTCTACGATCATTATCAACAGACACAGAAAAAAGAACGTGCGGACCAACGGAAAACCTTAGTTGGTTCCGGCGACCGCAGCCAACGCATCCGCACTTACAACTTTCCGGAAAATCGTTTGACTGACCACCGTATCAATCTAACGCTCTACAAACTGGATTCCATCATCGCGGGAGATGTACAACCCGTGACGGACGCGTTGATTGAACACGATCGACGCAGCCTGCGTGATTCCATGGGAGATCTCGATTAATAGCCCAAGCGATACCCCCTCAAATGGTGCCGAGCAAGCCACCTCCGAGTTATGGACCATCAAGCGGTTGCTTAGCTGGACCACCGATTTTTTCCGCGAACATGGTGCAGGTCAGTCCCGTCTTGATGCCGAGATTTTACTGTCAGAAGCACTCGGTTGCCCACGCATCGAACTCTACACTCGTTTTGATGAAGAGCCTCCTGAGACCGTTCGCGGAATATTTCGCGACTGGGTGGCACGCCATGCTGAGGGCGAACCCGTGGCCTATCTTGTCGGCCAAAAGGAGTTCTTTTCGCTCAAATTCGAGGTCACACCGGCGGTCTTGATTCCGCGACCCGAAACCGAACATCTGGTCACGGAAGCCATTGACCTCATTCGTGACTCAAAAGCCGATAGCGTACCCATCATAGATGTGGGTACGGGAAGTGGTTGCGTTGCCATCGCAATTTGCAAACACGCCCCCCAAGCCAACATGACCGCTTGCGATATATCTGATGCAGCCTTGGATGTGGCCCGTCAAAATGCTCAGGCGCAAGGCGTCAGCGAACGTATCGACTTTGTCAAATCAGATCTCCTAACCCATGTCCCGCAGCCGACACGTTTTCATTTAATCGTCAGCAACCCTCCCTACATTGGACTCTCTGAGAAAGCAGATCTTGATAAATCCGTGATCGATTTCGAACCTCACTTGGCTTTATTTTCAACAGGACCTGACGGAACAGAAACCATTCAACAGCTGCTCGAGCAGTCCGCACAACGCCTGGAATTAGAGGGCTACCTGCTTTTCGAAATCAGCCCGATGATTGCCGAGCATTGCTGCTCGTTAATCCAAGAGCATACAAGCTTGCAATTGGAACGGGTGGTGAAGGATCTGGCCGGTCATGCACGGATCGTGATTGCCAAGCGGATCGCTTGACCAGCGTCACGGAGACGGGTCGGTACGCGTTCTTGCCGATTAAAAGGGTATTTTGACCCCCTAAATGCACCTCCTGCTGCGTCGCTGCATTTTCCAGCGAGTTTCGCCGATAGATCAAATATGGCGAAACGAATGACCAAATTGCAGAAGATGCGTAGCAACCCAAGTCCGACTCGGGATACCCACCGGACTCAACAATGGGCGGATTCGTTTGTTGATTACCTGCAACGCGAGTGCCACCTATCCGCAAACACCGTGGCGGCTTACCGTCGCGATCTGATTCGTTTCGAAAGCTGGCGAGGTAAGCGAGCCGTCCAAGATTTGCAGATTTGTGATCTCTCCGATTACGTCTCCTGGCTATCCGCGCAACAACTCGCGCCCGCATCGGTGGCACGTCACTTAGTTACGCTAAAAATGTATTTCAAGTTTCTCCAGTTGGAAGGCGTACTGCGTGACAACCTGGTTGAATTACTGGGTAGCCAAAAGCTCTGGCAACGGATTCCCGAGGTACTGTCTCCGATCCAAATTCAGCGGTTCTTGAAAGGCCCGCGTCCCTTGGAGAATTTCTATTACCGGGATCGAGCCGTACTGGAAATGCTCTATGCCACAGGCTGCCGAGTTTCTGAAATTTCCAATTTACGCCTGGAAGACCTTCAGCTCGATCAAGGCTATTGCAAATGCACGGGGAAAGGCAACAAGCAGCGGATGGTACCGATTGGTGAAAACGCTGTGGCCACGGTTCGCGATTTCCTCGAACACCAACGCCCCGCCATGGTGGGCCGTCGTCAAGACTTCGTACCCTGGCTATTCGTATCTCGTACTGGCCGTCCATTACGCCGCGAAGCGATCTGGGAACTGGTCAAAAAATATGCTTTGCTGGCTGGTATCCCCGCGGGCATCAGTCCGCACACCATGCGTCACAGTTTCGCCACCCACTTATTGGCAGGCGGTGCCGACCTGCGGCACGTGCAAGAGATGCTGGGGCATGCGAGTATAGCAACGACTCAGATATACACGCATGTAGATCAAACCCGCTTGAAGCAGGTGCACACCGAATTTCACCCTCGTGCGTGAGCGAGCCCAACAAGCTCCCGCCGCAACGCCTTAGGGCGACTGATTCGTGGTGTCACGAAACTTGATCTTTTCGATCAGTTTCACAATGCGTTTTTGGTCATCCTTGTAGCCCGAGATGGCCTCGATGGAGTAGACCGTATCCTCGTAGCGAAGTGCCGGATCAGCATCGATCTCTGCTTCAATTTCCGAACCCGAGCCCGGATCCGAACTCCCCGAACCAACGATATTGATGACAAATTGGTTGAGGCTGGCGAAAACTTTTCTGGAATCCCGATTCTGCTGGAGCTGGGCGGCCGTTAAATCCTCACCCGGGGCAGGACGGACCGGGAAAGCCGAGCGATTCCAGACCTGGCGATCAGCGCCATAATTGACCTCGATCGTTTGCAAGAACCGCGTTTCCGGGTCAGCTTGCAGGCGGACTTCGAGAAAGTCTTCCAGGGTCTCTTCGGTTAGCGTTGGCTCAGCCGCAGCCGATGGCATTCGAATGTTGTAATCACCCTCCATAGTGGTGACTTTGTAGGTCATGATGAAAAAGACCAGCAACTGAAACACGATGTCGATCATCGGTGTCATCGCCAATTTGATCTCTTCATTTTCTTTGTCGTAGCCACGAATTTTCACGATATCACCTCAGCCGCTCGATGACACGTAACGAAAAATTCTCCAACTGCTCCGCCTTGCACTTATTCATTAAACGCTGCACATCACCCGTTCTGGCGTCCATATCTGCGCGAATGATCACTACCACATCGCTCGTCGCAACCCCATCCGAATTTGCTTGACGAATTTCTCGCACAAGGATTGGCTTGATCACATCAATGCCCGCGATCAATTGATCGTAGTACTTGATACTGCCATCTTCCTTGAGGTTGAGTGTGATCTTAAAAGGCGGTGCCTCTTCCGGAGGACGAGCCAATTCACTCATTGGTAAATTAATCTCTTCACTTAGCTCAACTTCTGAGAAATTAATTACCAGCATAAAGAAGGCAATCAGCTGGAAAGTCATATCGATCATCGGAGTCAGATCGCCTTCCAGGATTTCGTTTCTCTTCCTTCTAAATCTCATCGGCTTCCAACTAAAATCTGAGAATCGTCGTTACACTGAAAAAAGAAACACTCCGCGTCACTTAATTTTTGGCGGATACGTTTTCAAACCGACTCATCAGATTTTCACTGACGATTCCGACCTCTAATACCAGACGTTGCACGCGGTTCCGCAGGATGTTGTATG
>JAAEPL010000371.1 GCA_024232675.1 Planctomycetaceae bacterium | reverse complement strand
TTGGCAGACCTCGCAAACTCCACTCGATTTGACCGTTAAAGTAACCACGCTAGACGGCGAGGGAAAGGAAGCCAGCGGCAACCTCGTTGTGCACACCCTCCTTGCTCCAGAGAAAATCCAACGAGACCAGCTAAACAGCTTTTACGGCGGGCGCACGGCGATTTCGCCAACCAACCAAATAAGCAACTGGACCAAGGGCGAGGTCGTGCTCAACAAAGCGTTAAGCACCACCGCCAGTGGTGAAATCAAAACGCAACTGGCTCTGGCGGCGGGCGCTTATATAGCCGTCTTCGAGACCACCGACCCCGCCGGTCAAAAGGTTCGCACAGAACTACCTTTGATTGTGCACGACCCTTCGAGCCGGCATTTCCCTGTAAAAGTAGCCAATTACTTTGTCGCCAAAGAAGCATCCGTAGAACCCGGTAACGATTACATCGCATTCTGGGGAACCGGATATGAAACAGGGAGTGCGTTTGTAGAAGTTGAACACCGGGGCAAAGTCGTCAAGTCATATTGGACCTCTTCAACCGAAAATCAACACACCATCAGACTGCCCATCGAGGAAAAACATCGAGGCGGTTTGCAATTAAGAATTACCTATGTGCGTGAGAATCGCATGTATGCCACCAATCAAGCGATTAACGTGCCCTGGACGAACAAAAAACTGGCGATTTCTTGGGAGCATTTTGTCTCCAAACTGCAGCCTGGCGGGAGGGAAACCTGGACTGCCGTCGTTAAAGGAGCCGATGCGGATCAAGCCATTGCCGAAATGGTGGCGGGTATGTACGACGCATCCCTGGACGCCTTTACGAACCACAATTGGATCTCCGCTTTTAATGTGTTTTATAAAAACTACGCGCAGGACGGCAGAAACTTCCATAATTTTGACACACCACTCGACTCCGTATTTCAACATCGAATCAATAACATCAAAAGCATCACATTGAATTACCCACGGTTCCGATCGGGATTTGGAATGACGGCTTCTTACCGAGACTGGTACCGAGATGGCGATCGGCAAATGGAAACGCTTGGGGCGATGGAAGGGGCTGCCCCGTACGCAATGGCTCCTGGGGGGGGTGGTTTCGCCGAGTCCGCTGACCTCGAAATGGGACGCGGCATGGGGGCTCGCAGTGCCGGTAGACCGATGGCTGCTTCGCGGAAATCAGGAACGCTCGGACAAAGCGAAGGTTATCTTGGTGGAGTGGAGGGGGGAGCGAACGTCGATTTAGATCAAGTCAGCCCTCGAAAAAACCTCCAAGAAACGGCATTCTTCTTTCCGCATCTGCAGGTAGCCGAGGATGGGACGGTGCGCATCGAATTTGAGGTCCCGGAGGCACTTACGAAAT
The DNA here is from genome assembly GCA_024232675.1 of Planctomycetaceae bacterium. Classification (GTDB taxonomy): domain Bacteria; phylum Planctomycetota; class Planctomycetia; order Pirellulales; family Pirellulaceae; genus CAJQPP01. Next base: position 860 of record JAAEPL010000371.1, on the reverse strand, counting down.
GGAAATTCCTCGGGTTTGCTCACGATAATGAATTACGCGCCGCCCTCTTAACCAGCGAGGCAACGACCAGTAAAGACCTGATGGTACAACCCAACCCGCCACGTTTCCTGCGGGTCGGTGATGTCCTTGAGTTTTCAGTCAAGGTGACCAACCAATCGGATAAACCTCAGTCCGGCAAGGTGAAATTCACACTGGCGGATGCCCGCACGGATGAAAGTGTGAACGCGGCTTTTGGCATTAAACAAGCCGAGCAAACCTTTGAGATACCTGCCAAGCAGTCCACCAGTTTGCACTGGAAAATCACAGTACCCAACTTTGTCGGCACTCTGGTTTATAAAGCCGTGGGTGGGACTGAGACCATCACCGACGGTGAGGAAGGTTTCCTACCCGTTTTATCAAACCGCATTCTCGTAACCGAATCTCTACCCTTGCCGATCCGCGGGAATGAGACCAAGGAAATTGCGTTTCAGCGATTATTGGATGCCGCGAAAAGTGACTCATTGCAAAGTCAAAACTTGACGGTGCAAATGACTTCCAACCCATCTTGGTATGCCATCATGGCCCTGCCCTACTTGATGGAATATCCCCACCAGTGCAGTGAGCAAGTCTTCAACCGACTCTATGCCAACTATGTGGGGCAACACATCGCAAACAGCGATCCCAAAATCAAACAGGTTTTTGAACAATGGAAAGGCACCGATGCTCTCGACAGCCCCCTTGAGAAGAATGAAGACCTACGAAATATCACGCTTGCCGAATCGCCTTGGCTATTAACGGCAAAGGGTGAGAGTCAATCACGTCGAAACGTTGGGAATTTACTCGACGTGAATCGAATGAACTCGGAAATCCGTAGTGCCTTG
>JAAEPL010000370.1 GCA_024232675.1 Planctomycetaceae bacterium | reverse complement strand
TTACTTTTTTGCCTTCACGGCGCTGAAAATGCCAAATCCATACCTGACCATTCCGGCTTACATCCCATGGTTGGTGGCATTGGCGGGTTACCTTGGGGCTCAGATCGATCAGACGAATTGTCGGCGACCCGACCTGCCATCAGCAGAGTCGCAGTTCTGCGGTTTACCTCAGTTTTCGCGTTGGATTCCGGTAATCTTAGTCGTGATGCTTTTGTTGTCGCTGATGCTTCCGATTGAGCGCGTCGTTGACGAAGTCAAACAACATCATCGGGATCGCACCGCTACCAAAGAATCGATGGCGCTGTTCGCCAGGTTGGCAGACCGCGGTTTTGGATTGTATGTGCTGTATCCCAATGAGGACGGGTTCCCTCTGCAGGTAGCCGAGTTTCGTCACAGGGTACTTAATGTTTTTGACTCGAATTTTCGCCAGCAGGCAATTAACGAAAGGCAACCCTTTCAACGAACAGAGTTGGGACTCTTAGCGACTCTAAGTGGTCCCTGTGTTATTTTTGTCGATCCGCAATTTTCGGCTGCCGAGGCGACGGAGCAGTTTTTATTTTCCAAAGGGTTTCGCTTGGTCAAAGATGCGCCCTCGTTTCGCGGCGCGGTCATTTATGCCTCGAAACCGGTCGTGGATTCGAACGGTCAACTTCTCAAACCATAAACAGGTATCGTCATCCGGCACTCCGACATCGTGGAGATGTTATTCGCCACTGCTGCCCGCGTCGTCACTTGGTGCAGGCTCCTTCTCTGCGGGGGCAACGGGAGCACCAAATGTTGGAATCGGTAGGGTCGGTTCTGTGCGATAACGCAGCTCTTTTTTGTTGAGAAGTTTTTTCCACTGGCGGTCGATCGACTTTCTTCGCGACGTGCGCTCGGCGTTAGCGGTGTAGCCGTAAGAACGACCGTCCGTTATCTGACGCAGTGTTTCGATCGCCAACACGCGCGTGGAGAGAGAGTTGCTGTCCAGATATTCGACGAGCTTTGCATCGGCTCCGGCGGCCAATTGCGGGTCGGAAAACCCGACGATCATATCGTAAGTCGCTTGGCCATCGGCTTCATTGGTATTTGCTAAAGCCGTCTGCAACAGGTCTGCGTAACCGGGGTGATTGGTGATCGCGGCACGAACGGCCTCGATGGTGGAACGCCAGTTGTTACGGTTTTTTTCGTCGTTTAAGAAGTCCAGGAAGAAGGAGAAATCGCCACTGGCCGCCAGCCATGAAATGGCGGCAAAACGCCTCTCCTGCTTGGAATCACTTTTGAGTTGAACGAGAAAGTCGTACAGCGTTTGGTCGGACGGTAAGTCTGAACGGACGGCCGAGAAATTCTTTCTCACGGTCTCGTTTAGCCGCACGGTGTAATCGCGGATTTTGGGAAGCGGCAATTCGAGTGAACCGATGGCAGGTTGCTGGCTGAGCGCTGGGTCTGGCGAAACGACCCGAAGCATTGCAGTTGCTTCCGGAAGTCGCCAGATTTCGGCATCTTCTGCAATGATTACGCGGTCAGATTGAGCATAAAACAAATCAATTTGAGTGGGCGTCACGGTTTTCGAATCCACCCCCGGCGGTTGGTATTGAATGAACTCGACCGTAGACACGGCTTCGGCAATGGGTAGCGTCATCCGATACCTGCGATCGCTCCGTTGCCATAGTAAGTCGATGTCGGCAACATTTGCTTCGACCGTAAAGACGCCGTGGGAAACATTAATAACTTCTGCTCCCGATGAGACATCTTTCATCCCGATGGTAAATCGGGCTGGTCCAGCGATCGTTACCAGCATGTTGCCGTTCAAGTCTAATTTGGCGTCAGTGCCAGCCAGAACCATTAATTCTGTATTCTCCAATATGGGAATACCGGATTCGACTCGAACCCAATTCGTTTGATCTTCCGCCCGTTTGAGAAGAATCGATTTTTTGTCTTTCAGGGTAGCAATCGGTTGTCGCTCCCGCACGGGCGGTGCATCGGGTTCCAATGTGAAGGCGATGTTCGGGCGGGTCGCCAAATCGGTATCGGAGGGAGCGGTTTTTTCGGAATTGTTTTTTTCTGCTCGCGTTTGCAAAGGAGGTAAAGGGAGGGACCCAGCCGTATCGCTGCTTGCGGTGGTGGTAGCGGTTTCTGTTGGGCGAGCGGGCGAATCTTTGCCGTTGGATTCTGCGCTCTCAACACGGTTGGTCGAGGGGGCCTTTGTTGCGGCGTTGGGCCCTTGCGATGCGTCAGCGTTTGAGGAGTTCGTAGCGGTTTGCGTTGAGTCCTCTTGGTCACTCTTGCCCGATTGCCGTCCCAGTTCGAAGGCAAATGCAATAAAGGCAACCAAGAACAGGCCGATAATCATCGCGACCACGCGTGAACGGCGTTTGGCTTTCCGTGACATCGCATCAATCGAAACGATGGTCTCAGTCTCTTTACCCGCCGCATTGGAAAGAAACGTGTCTGGCGGAGTTGGCTCTACCTCGGCGTCGACAAAAGGCAGATCTTCCATTCGCCTGCCTTTTTCAGAGCGCTCTGATGGCTGCCCCGCCACATCATCGGTGTCCGACGTGCTCGGCCTCATATCGTAAACCGCTTGCCTCAGTTCGAGCGGAATCGCGACTCCAATTTGCTTTCGCAGTTGTTCGCGGATAGCGTGGCAACAGGCGATTTCAGCCAGTAATTCGTCACGAGAAAGCACGTCACGCTCTAGCTCGATCGTGGCTTCCTCTCCCAAAGTGGAATCCAGGTAAGCGACGATACGGTCAACGGGGTAGTTCGAGTCGGCAAGCTTGGGGCAACCAAGGTCGGCTCGGCTCTTCAACCGTTTGATGGTTCCCATCCATTGGCTCGCTTTTTCGTTTTCGGCGACTAGCGATTCCAAGCGTTTACGTTCTACGGGCCGCATCTGCGACTGATCGAGAAATCGTAAAAGGTTTCTCAGGGTCAGTCGCATTGAGGATCTCCGGCAAGTTGGGCTGTCGCCGAACGACCATTAATCGTCGGCGGCGAAAATAAACGGCACCTTCTGTGCCTGTATGGCATTATTAAACTGCTGGACCTCTTCGTCAAAGACCACTTGCAGTTCGGCCAGCTGTTTATCAATTTCTGCAACGACTAGATCGTGCACTTCGACCGCTTGGCGAGTCGGTGGCCCGTCAGCCGAGGAAACGACGCTTACCAATCCACTAAGGCGGTTGTTTAAGCGGATGGGGAAGTTCAGGGGGTCTTGGCCACTACGTGATTTCGTCTGGTAGAGCGTCTCCTCAATTTTTGTCAGATGTTGGACAATTTCGTCTGCCTGTTTCAAAAGCTCGGCATATTGCTCATCATCTTTCAGGCGTGATTTCAGTGTTTTGATTTGCTCACGCACATCGCGGATCTTCTTAATTGCCAGGTGAGTTTTGCTGAGCTTGTCTCGAATTCCGATCAGAAAATCAAATTGTTTCTGATACTCTTCGGCGGTTACTTCCAAGCGTGGATCTTTGAGGATTTCAAAATTCACCTTTTGTGTGGCATCCGCTGTCACGATTTCGGCAGTGTAGGAACCTGGCATCGCGGAGGGGCCTTGAGTTCCACCGGCCCACAGCACCATGCCGTCAAAGGTTTCCGCGCCGGCGTACCGCGTATTCCAACGCACCGTGTTCATACCTGATTTTAAACTGAGTTTTTCTTCGTCTTTATTTTTGTCAGGTTCAGTGGAGTAGCGTTTGACGAGTGTGCCTTTGGCGTCCTTAATTTCCAAGGATGCGGCGGTGCCCTCGGGAACATCACGCAACCAGAATTGAATGGGTACACCTGAGGGTGGATTAGCACCGGCCGTGGCACTGGCACGTCCTCTTCCGCCCGAGAGACCTCGATAAACGGGCCGCGCGTCGAACATGTGAAGATCTTCTTTGACGTGTTTGTCATTCCACTGATGCAGCAGGGTGAGATCGTCAAGAACCCAAAAGGATCGCCCCTGAGTCGCCACGATGAGATCGTTATCTTTTATTGCGAGGTCCGTGACTGGGACAATCGGCAAATTTAATTGGAAGGGTTCCCAGTTTTCGCCGTCATCAAGAGAGACGTACACACCACGTTCGGTACCAGCGTAAAGCAGGTTTTCCCGTTGCGGATCCGCACGAATGACTCGCGTGAAGTGCGTCGGATCGATCCCCTTGGTGATGGAGGTCCATGTTTTGCCATAGTCCATCGTTTTCAAAAGGTACGGTTTGTAATCATCCGCTTTGTAACGAGTGCCGGCGACATAAAGCCCGCCCTTTTTCGTGGGATGGATTTCAATGCTATTGATTTGAGTCCATTCCGGCAGCTGCGGCGGCGTGACGTTTTCCCAGTTCGCTCCGCTGTCTTTGGAGACATGGATTAGGCCATCATCACTTCCGCACCAAAGGAGGCCCGGTTCCAGTTGACTTTCGGCCGCTGCAAAAATGGTGCAGTAGACTTCTACGCCGGTATTATCTTTGGTGATAGGACCTCCGGAGGGACCCTGCTTTGATTTGTCGTTGCGTGTTAGGTCGGAGCTGATCGCTTCCCAGCTTTGTCCCTCATCGCTTGACTTAAAAAGCACGTTAGCTGCGGCATACAGGGTATTCGGGTCGTGGGGTGAAAAGAAAATGGGGAAATTCCATTGGAAACGATATTTGACTTCGCTGATCGGGCGTCCAATGGGGTTGTCGGGCCAAATGTTTACGTTTCGATTCTCACCCGTCCGATGGTTGCGACGCGCGAGGTACCCTCCATAGGATCCGCCATAAACGATTTCCGGATCGTCGGGATGGATTGCAATGTGACCACTTTCTCCACCCGCGGTTGGTTCCCAATCTCTTTCACCGATCGAACCACGCTGACCGCGGCTGGAAATCCGTACCGTCGAGTTATCCTGTTGGGCACCGTAGATTCGATAGGGAAAGTGGTTGTCGGTCGCGACGCGGTAAAATTGCGCGGTGGGTTGGTTGAGGTAGGTCGAAAAGTTGACTCCGTTGTTGTAAGTAACTTGTGCGCCGCCATCGTCGGCCACGATAAATCGTTCGGGATTGTCCGGGTCGATCCACAAATCGTGATGGTCACCGTGGGGAGTGCGGATCGAGGTAAAGTTCTTGCCGCCGTCATTAGACCGATGGAATTGCACATTCAAAACGTAGACGCGGTCTCGATTTTGAGGATCTGCGTAGACGCGTGTGTAGTACCAAGCGCGTTGTCTTAGTTTGCGTTCGTCGTTGATCTTGGTCCAC
>JAAEPL010000369.1 GCA_024232675.1 Planctomycetaceae bacterium | reverse complement strand
TATTTCTGTTGAGGCCTGGCAAGAACTGACGACGGCTGAAAAGTACGCACCGGAAACGTTGGAGCGATTACGACAGCATGATTCAAAACTTAGTACCGAAGATAATTGGCATCGGTTTATGCGAGATATTGTTGTCCCGCAGCGGCGGCAAGATATCCCAACAAACTATTGAAAATAAATTTGGTGGTTGAGACTCAGCAAAGACCTCATCCACTTATGAAAATCTAAATAGGAAAGAAGTGAAATGAATAAACGACGAAGTGCCCTAAAGTTCGGCATGTTCTTTTTAATATTATCGACTTGCATCCTTCCGCACGCAGATGCTCATTTTATTTGGGTGTATGCGGAGGAGGGCAAAGTTAAAGTTGTTTTTGGAGAGGGATTGGAGCCTGATCAGGCTCAATTTCTAAATGGGCTTTCCAGCATGCAAGCTTTTGGGCGGGAAGGTGACTCGCCTAAAGCGCTTCGCTTTGAAAAGCAGGTTGATGGCGACGAAGGTTGGTTTGAAATTGCTGCAAACGACGCGGGCTCGTGGGTTGAGGTGGCATGCGCCTATGGTGTTTTCGGTCGTGGCGAACAAACCATGTTTCTTGATTACAGCGCGAAATACGTGGCGTTATCAACACCCGAAGCCACTCGGGAAATGGACAAAGCATCCGACAAACTCGCCCTGGATATCGTTCCCAAGTGGGATCATGGAAAACTTGTCTTGGTCGCCTATTTTCAGGGGAAGCCAATCGAAGGAGTTGAGATTCAGCTGGAAAGCGTCGAAACCGAATCTTCGACTCAGGTCACTAATCAAGCCGGCGAGGTCGCATTGCAGACAGCCGCACGTTACGTGATTCGCGCGAAACATACAGTGCCGGAAGCTGGGGAAGTCGACGGCGAAAAATTCTCGGAGCGACGCTTCTACTGCACCTTGGTGTTAGATGTTGCCGCGCCACGAGACGCGTCGAGTGATGGACAACGAGGTGATACCTCTCAAAGTCCCCTTAATTCAACACGGGTTGGTTTGAAAAGGGCGGAGGCGGAGTTCTCGGAGTTTCCGATTGGCATAACGAGTTTTGGTGCAGCATTACTCGACAACCATATTTATGTGGTGGGTGGCAAGTCGGGACGAGCGCATGAGTACGCGAGGTCCTACCAGAATCGGAATATCTATCGATTAAACCTCGATCGCAATAACGAACCCTGGGAGGTCGTTGCCGACAACTTAGGTTTACAAGGTCTGGCGGTGGTGGGGCATGACGGAAAAATGTATCGAATCGGTGGGTTGGAAGCGCGGAATAAGGAAGGCGAAGAGCAGGATCTGCACTCGTTAAATGATTTTTTAGCGTTCGATCCCGTCAAAAAAACATGGTCGAAAATGCCAGATCTACCAGACGGACGGTCGTCCATCGATGCCTGTGTGGTGGGTGAGCAGCTTTATGTCGTAGGCGGCTGGACGATGGCAGGGGAAAAGAAACCCGTCTGGCTAAATGACATGCTGAGGTTTGACCTAAGCCAACCGGAATCAGGTTGGGAGCAGATTGAGACGCCGTTCACGACGCGTGCTCTGGCGGTTTGTGCGAATCAAGGCAAGCTGGTTGTGATTGGTGGCATTCAGCAAAAAGGTGGCCTTACCAACGCCGTTCATTTCTTTGATTTGCAAACCGGCCAGTGGAGCTTGGGGCCGGAGGTTCCGGCGGAAGACGATATGAAATCGTTCGGCTGCTCTGCAATTTCTTTGGGGGATAATCTATTGGTTAGCACCTATGGTGGCGGGATTTTTCGATTAGCAGAGAACCGACGCGGCAGTGGTGAATGGGGTTGGGAAAAAGTCTTTCAGCTTGATATCGGCCGCTTCTTTCATCAGATGATACCTCTTGATGAGACGCGTTTTGCTCTGATCGGTGGGGCGCACATGGAATATGGAAGACAAACCGAAGTTGAAATTTATGAAATTACTGACGGTGCAGCAAAAAAAATTGCCAACCATTAAAGGTTGAGAGAGGAATCGTGATGAGCATTAAAGCAATTGAACAGGATTGGATTGAGCGGATCAAATCGGCTTACATCGCACGCGATTATCCACAGGTGAACCGTTTGATGAAACAGGCTTTGGTGGAAACAGATCTATCCCCCTCACTGTTGGAGATTGCGGGGATCATGGCGTATGAACGCGGCGAATATGAGGAGTCCATACGGCTGATTGGAACGGCGATGATTGAGATCTGTCTTTCCATATCAGGTCAGCTGACATTGGCAAAAGCGTGGGTGGAAGTCGGTAACTATGATGCGGCCGAAACCACATTGGTTTTTTTAGTGGAACAGATTAATAGGGTGCCTTGTGCAATGTTGCCTGATTTAACCCGAACGGTGGTGCAGATTGGTCGCGATGACCTGGCGATTGAAATTTGTAAGACGGTTCTCGCCCGGCATCCAGATAATGATAAGGCTGCCTACGGTGTCGGCTTCTATTTATTACGAAGCGAAGGCGAGCTGGCCCTGGCGAAAGCCTATATGCGGAGAGCCGTCGCG
>JAAEPL010000368.1 GCA_024232675.1 Planctomycetaceae bacterium | reverse complement strand
GCAAGCTTGCGATAATCCCGCTGAAATCATCAAACTCGTTTTCGGAGCAAAACATGGATAAGCCAAAGTGTGCTGGTACAGCCCCCATCGAAGTTCAGCTGGAAGAAGGCAAAAAATATGCGTGGTGCACCTGCGGCTTGTCGGAAAACCAACCGTTTTGTGATGGAAAACATAAGCAAGAGGGCTGCAATTACACGCCACTAGTCTTCACAGCCGAAAAGTCAGAAACGGCTTGGCTTTGCACCTGCAAACAGACTGGGAACCCACCTCGCTGCGATGGCTCTCACAGCAAGATCACAGAATAGACTGAGGATGCACAACGCGTTTGTTGTTCCCTGAAACGAGCAAGCCGGTTGCAGGAATAGCCTCCCTTTAAGCGGGGCGGACCCTTTAAACGGGGCGCAAAATAAAGGCGCCTTCGTGGCAACTCAAAACATGGCCACTCGCAAGGGCGACAGCACGCTGGCAATGGTACTGGCGGCGCAGCGGGAACAATTGTTCCCCGAGCGTATGCGAGACGAGAGTGCATCGGGCCGCGTGGTCATTTCCTGAAACATCGATCGCGTCATCGGTCGCAAACCCCAGACTCGGGGCTGGCGTCCAAATACAAGACCGATGCCCAGCTTGGTAATGCCGTGGCCGCAGGACTCACAGAGGAACCCCTTTGCTTGCAGCGTGTACGATCCCTCAATGTTGCTGCATAAAAAATCACGAAACACATTCAAAAAATGGTCGCTGAAGATGGCCATTGAAAGCCCTGACCGATCGGTTTTGCAGAGTAATAAAATGTCGCTTCTCGTTTACAAAATCCTACCTGCCGCCACTTGGTACTCGGCCGAATCCGTAGGCGAGTTTGCGGGGGCAGGTATCGATCTGGAAGACGGATTCATTCATCTTTCAAACGCAACCCAAGTGCAAAAGACAGCCGACCTCTACTTTGCAGATCAGTCAGACCTAATGCTAGTCGCTTTTCGCACCGAACCGCTGGGGGCGTTGCTACGATGGGAAAGCCCGCGGGGCGATGCCACGACTGAGGAACGAAAACAACAGGCCTTCCCTCACTACTACGGCAAACTGTCAACGAAGCATGTCGCTTGGACTCGCCGCATCAAACAGGATGCGAGCGGACGCAACGTGGTCGATTTAACCGGAGAGGAAGACGCATGAGCCTGACTCGCCTGCGTTGCCTTTAGGTGCTCCTAAATCCCTTTAGGTTTGCCGAAATTCCTCAAGGGGAAAGTCCAAAATGGATTCGCCTTCCGCCGATCTCAACTCCCACAACCTGCGGTAAGCGCGGGAGACCAAGGCTTCGTTTTGGGAGACATAATCAGGATCGAGATGCTCGCGTGACATCGCGCCTTCGATCACTACGGGCTCAAATCGGTCGTCCTTGATAAACTGGGCCAACACGGGATTGCAGCGAATGTGCCGCTCTGGCGTGGTATGTAGCACCTCGGGATCGACCTTCCCGAGCACGTATCTCAGGTACAAATCGCTCTGAGAAATAGACTCGACATCTTTTCCACAAACGTGGCAGATGTAGCCTTCGTCACATTTTGCCATTGGAAACTCTGGTAAAAAAAGCAGACTATGAATTTGGGAACTCTTTAATTCGACGGCATAAGTCGTTTAACAGCAATGGCTTAACAGCTGTCAACAAAAGGTTTTACCACGAAATGTTTGACGGTGGCAAACCGTCTCCATAGAATACTCCGCCCAACACAGGGGGAATTCGCAAGCCAGGCCATCGGAAGCCGAGAATGGCCCCTGTGTCTCATCCCAGAAGGATCAGGAATAGGAACCGATGAAAAAGTCAGAAATGAAACCGTTCAAGGAGTTGCTATTAGCACAGCGTGCTAGGTTACGGGGAAACGTCTCTACGCTCGCGGATGCTGCTTTGGCCAAATCAGGCGGAGTCAGCGGAGGTAGTGCGTCTTCGGTACCTAGTCACATTGCCGACATGGGCAGCGATACGTTCGAACAGGACAACACATTGCGTCTAATGAACAACGAGGGTGAGGCCCTTGGGCAAATCGAAGCTGCACTTGAACGAATCGAAGAAGGCGTTTATGGTTCCTGCTCTGAGTGTGCGGGACGGATTCCTAAAATGCGTCTCAAAGCGATCCCCTACACGCCTTACTGTGTAAAGTGCGCGACCGAGATTGAATCAGCCAACCGATACTAATCAGCCGAAACAAGCTGAACCGAATACCCTCAAGGGCGTACGATTGCCAATCAATCGTTACGTCCTTTTTTGCGCCTTGGCGTTCTCCGGTTTGGCAGTCGATCTGTACACAAAAACTTACTTCTTTGACCATTACCATGATTCCTTAAAAACCCCCAACCAAGTCGATTGGTGGTTGAACGGGATACTCGGCGTGCAAACCTCATTTAACGGTGGCGCGTTATTTGGGATGTTCCAAGGACAAAGCTTTGCATTAGCCGGACTTTCCTTGATTGCCTTAGTGGGCATCATGGTTTGGTTGTTTTGGTTCAAAATGGCAATCAGCCGTTGGCTAACGGTAGCCCTCGGACTTATCGCGGGTGGCATCGTGGGTAATCTCTACGACCGCATGGGTTTTGGTTACGTGATGCGGTATGGCGAACAGCACACCTATCATGTCAGAGACTGGATCCATTTTCGCTTGCAAGGCGTCCCATTTTGCGACCCTTGGCCGAATTTTAATATTGCGGACAGTTTATTGGTAACCGGCGCCGTGATGCTCTTCCTTTTCGCGATTTTTGTACCCGATCCGACTGCCAGCAAGTCCGCCAAATCGGACGCATAACGGGCCACCCAGCCACCGTTTATGGCAATTTTGCCTCGCATTGCTTCACCACCGGTGTTAAGTTCAAAGGCGAAAACGTGAGCAAATAGAACGCATGGCCACTTCAACGGACTGGGCAGTGGGAATCCAAGGGACGGTAACCCAACAAACCGACGCGCAATCCTCGGACGTCTTCCAAGGATTCGGGGCATCACTACTTGCTCCTTCTGCGCTGAGACCCTCGCACCACCTCAGCTTGCCTCGAGAGCTTGCCACGGGACGCCAGCAAGTACGTGAGCAGATCCCGGTTTGCCCGGGTATTTATGGTTGGCTAAATCGAGATAAAACTCTGATTTACGTAGGCAAAAGTAAGTCGCTCCGCCATCGCCTACTCTCCTATTTTGCGACCGAAACGACGGATCCCAAAATGGCTAAGATCCGGCGGCATAGCCGCACGTTGGTGTGGGAACCGATCTCTCACGAGTTGTTGGCATTAATCCGCGAACAGGAGCTAATTACCCGGTTTCGCCCGTCCTACAATGTGCAAGGCAAGCCCGAACGTCGACAACCGGGTTTCATTTGCCTAAGCCAGGGCGTTGCGCCGACGATATTTTTTGCTCGTGAAGTCCCCAAACGAGCTGCTCACGCATTCGGTCCCATTGCTGGGAGAGCTCGCTTGACCGAAGTAATCGAGTGCTTGAATTACGTCTTCCAACTCCGCAACTGTCCCGATCGCGTCAAAATGCAGTTCAACAATCAGCTTGAACTATTTCCAGACGAGCGGACCGCTCAATGCCTCAGATTTGAATTAAACACCTGTCCTGGCCCTTGTGCCGGCAGGTGCAGTCGCGAGGCTTATCGCCAAAAAGTGGAAAAGGCAGTGCGGTTTTTAAGGGGGAAAGATAATTCGATGCTGGACCGTTTGGATGAGAGAATGCGGCAGGCAGCCGCCCAATTGTCGTTCGAGCGGGCTGGCGTGTTAAGAGATCAAGCGAGACAAATCAAATGGTTGAGCCGCCGAATCCAGCAAATGTCGAGGGCGACCAAAAAACTGGACGGGGTGTGGAGCCTGCCGGGGTTTGACCACCAGGAGCACTGGATGATCCTGAGAGCCGGGCAAATCGTTGAATGCACCCAAGGTCGGTCAGATGCGCGATCGCTACCCGCTTGCCTGGACGCTCAAGCTCGACAAGCTCAGGTGCCGCAAACCCACCTCAATATCAACCTCATGATGCTGCTCGCGGCGTGGATTAAGAAAAACCCCCGCGAAACGAAAGCAATCGTTAAATTTAAGGAAATCGTAGGCTCCACCGCGTCACGGGCTTCCCAGCGCTCAGCCTGACTGCCATCCCAGCTTAAGACGAACAAAATACAGGGTCTGCTTGGCAATTCACGTCCTGACGGGCCCAAAATACCGGGAAATCGCGGGTTGTTTTTGCCGTTGCCAGCCCTCTTTTGACTGGTATACTGTTCAATTCTTGAAAATCAAAATGGTCCGTTTGCGGAATAGGCTTGGGGTGCATCATGGCACGCATGTGTGAAGTTTGTGGAAAAAAACCGTCCAAGGGTAACTCTGTGGAGACCCGCGGTAAGGCGAAATACCTCGGTGGTGTCGGTACAAAGATCACGGGTATTACACGGCGCCAATTCCGACCAAACTTGCAAAAGGTAAAGGTTCAGCAACCCGGTGGCGGTGCCAAATCAATGCGAGTTTGCGTGCAGTGCATTCGCAGTGGCCGAATCAAAAAAGCAGTCAAGGCAAAGCCCTTCAAGTTGCCCGCCTCGACCGAATAATTTGCGGTCAATAAGAAAACATCCAAAGGCAAGTGTTGCACAGCACACTTGCCTTTTTTCGTTGGAAATTTGCAGCGCTGAGAACTCCAGTCCGGGAGTCGATCGCAAACAACCGCAACGGTCGAAAAGCCGTGGCCACTGCCACCCTCAGGCATCCATGATGCGTTCTGGTAAGCACAACACCTCCCCCTAAATACCGGCCATTTGATTATAACGTCCAATCGAACACCGTTAGACTTGTGTAGTCGTTCCAAATTGGTTTACGCTGAGCACTCAACAAGGGCAACAACAGTGGGGGATGGTTTAATCGATAAACGCTTAGAAGGTCGCGTCGTAGCGTTGAATGACCAAGGTGATTTGATCACGGATATTCCGGCATCGGAGTGTGCATCTGCACCCGATCAAAGTGAGGTCCGAATCCAAGTCGGCGGACACGAAACGATCGGTATTTACTCTGCAGACCACAACGAGCCCGTAGGAACGCTGATTGCGATTGTCGACGAGAAGGGTTGCCTGAGTATTGGAATTACCGGCGTTAACATCAGCGAAATGTTGGGCATTCACGTCGGGGAAACCGTCAACATTTTGTGGTGATTCCCACGCCCGTTGTTCTTATCTCATGGTAACGCTGGCGTCGCCAAGCCCTCCCGGCCCTAACGCTGGTTTACAAGGTTCGCTTGGCATGGCTAACTCCATTCGTCCGTGCCGCAACAGCGCGTTGGAACGCGTCTTCTTCACCGTATTTTTCGATCGAAAAACTACGTGTCTTGCGTTTACCTTTACCATCAATCCACTGCGCTATCCAAAAAGCGTAAGTGTAAACGTAATCCTCATTCTCCTCGACTTGTACAGCGCGTCGCACGCCAACGATTCCGGAGGTGTTACGTGCGGAAGGTTTCCGGGCCAGTTCTTTTACCGAATACCCTGCCAACCGCGATTCCAGACTATCGCGGTAGGCTTTCGCTGCGTTCAGCGACGCCCTACGCCCACCGAACTGGCCATCAGCAAAAAACTTACCGAACTTTTTTCCTCTTCGCTGCATACGCACCTCCCAACCGCCATGCTGACTACCGCTGGCAGAACTCATATCGATTCGCGAGATATTACGCCGCGGATTTTTGCGAGCCATTCTCAGTGAGCATCGTAAGTGCAGGAGTTTGTTCCGTCCGACACCGGTCCGGAAACAATACTTGCTACGTTACGAAAACTGGACGAATATGCAAGCCAGTTGTGGAAACCGTCCGCGGAACCGTACCTTGGCGGGGATCACTGCGCCGTCGATCGATATCCGGCAGGCCCACCCGAGATGGGGGAGTTTTGAGATAGCGGCCAGCAAGCGGTCTTAAACCCGCGGTCGTACAGCCATTGCTTTATTTGATTGAACTCATTGAAGCTATCAGGATAAACCCAAATCGAGACCGTCGTTTTTTCGGGCGCTGAAAGCTCGATCCAATTTGAAAAATCCGATCCGCTTTGCAGTGCTTTCTCCAATGATACTCCGATACCCTCGCTTGTTGGCACCATCACAAAGCGAGTGAATTCAATAAACCGTTCCCTGGATTCCCCATAAGTCGTGTTGGAAACGCGGTCCTCAGCTTGTAAGTGATACTGCAAACGGAAATCACCGACAGGCCCGACAGTCTCTACGGTTTCACTTGCAATTTGCAGTTTCCTGGCCTTTTCCTTCCACTCATCCTGCATACGCTCCGTCAGTTCTTTCATGGGTACGTAAGCGATCCGGCCTGAACGTAAACGAAAATGGATCTCCTCACTGAAGACAGTTTTCGCAATAGGCGTCGGATAGTGCTTGATCGCTTCTTCCCGATGATTCACCGCTTTGAGCGAGGTATATTCGCTGTCCAATTTAAGAAACTCTGCCTCAAGCGTCACTAATTTTTCCGACTCTTGAAACGCCTGCTTCTGGTTTTGGTCAAGCGATGCTGCGCGT
>JAAEPL010000367.1 GCA_024232675.1 Planctomycetaceae bacterium | reverse complement strand
GGGCTACTGCTGCCCGTCCAAGATCCATCGTTGCCTTGCTTGCTCAATAGTTCATCGCGAATGGCTGGGTACCACTGATTCCAATACTGACCGCCCGCGTGCCACATGGCTTGGACCGCGTAGTAGTGCCCGTAGAAATAGTGACCGCCAATCCCTGCTCCCCCGGGCTTGTGCAGGATTAGATGCTCTAACCCTTTTTTTACTTGCGGTGAATCGTAAATCCCTGCGCTGTACAGGGAAGTGACCCCCGCTGCAGTCATGGCGAATGTGGAGTGCCCGCCACTCATTTGATAACGGAAGCTGCCATTGGAGTTTTGGCTTTTCTTGACATACTCGATGCACTTGGCCCGCGTCTCATCCGGAACATGGATCCCGGCATCCCGTGCCGCTCGTAACCCCATAATCTGGCAAACCGTAATAGAAAGATCTGCTCGCTGTTCTTGAATGGGTGCGTAACGCCAGCCCCCGCGTTCATTCTGGCACTTAACAGTCAGGCGAACTGCCCGCCGTAGCTTTTCCCCGATTTCCGTCTTTTGTGTCATGCCATAAGCTTCGGACAAGAACAGCATGGCAAAACCGTGCCCGTACATATTCTCATTGGCTAAACTATCGTTACGAGCGATGTAGCCTGTTTGTCT
>JAAEPL010000366.1 GCA_024232675.1 Planctomycetaceae bacterium | reverse complement strand
TACCGCCTCTACTCGACTTGGGGATTATCGGCAGCCGAAATCGTAAAACTACTTTTCATTCTGGCGATCACATTTTGGATCGGCCTTTTCGCATTATCAGGAATCGTATTTTTGATTGCGCCTCTGGATATCCCAGAAGCCATCAAGCTGCCGATGAAAACGACCCGACCGCTAGGCATTATCCTGACGACTTTGGCGGCAGGTTACTTGTTGGTCAGTTTTTTTGGCAAGTCGATCCGGATCGGGAGCAAGGAATTCCGCCCGCCACCTTTCGGGCTATCCATCGCACAGTACATTGTTGCGGCAATTGATTTATTGGTCGCGGCAGCAATTGTGTATGTACTGCTCCCAGAGTCCATTGAAATCAGTTATTTCAAGTTCGTCGGTGTTTTCCTGTTAGCGCAGGTCGCTGTCTTCGTGACACAAGTGCCGGGCGGATTGGGCGTACTGGAATTGTGCCTCATTACTTTGTTAGCTCCCACTGCCGCCGCCAAGCCAGAGTTGTTTGCCGCACTTATGGCTTACCGATTAATTTTTTACCTGACACCGATGGTGATCGGAATTGCGATGCTGGGCGGGCATGAAGTAATTATGCACCGCAAGCATCTAAAAAAAGCCTTCAATACTTTAGGCGTTTGGACACCTGATATCGCGCCGCGAATCGTCTCTCTGGTCGTGTTTTTCACGGGGGTCTGCATTCTGCTGGCGGCAGCCTTGCCCGTCGAAGACTTCCGCATGAACCAATTGGCCCAAACCATTCCCAAATCATTAATGGAAGCAAACTATCTCCTGGGCGGCGTGTTCGGGGTGTTGCTGCTACTTCTGTCCAGTGCTCTGTACCAACGGAACGAGGCCGCTTGGAGATGGACCTTGCCGACTTTGGTCGCCTCTACTTTTTTCGCGTTGTTTGGGTCACTCGGTTACTGGCAAGCGATCATGCTTGTCGTTGCCTTTAGCGTGGTGGCACCTACTAGACATTATTTCTATCGTCGGGGGAATTTTTTAACGAGTCCGCTTGCCTGGCACTGGATCGTGGCCATCTCATTGGTACTGGCGCTCTCCCTTTGGTTGTATTGGTTTGCCGCCAAAGAACGCGATGATTTCAGCTTGGCATTTTGGAATTTTGGTCTGCATGACGATGCACCGCGATCCCTCCGCACCGTTCTGGCGGGGACGCTCGTAGCAGCTGGTTTCTATGTCATCCATGTAATCCAAAACTCAATCGGAAATCCTGAATCGACCACGCACGCAGAGTTACAGGCAGCACTTAATATTGTGACGGCTTCCGATCGCCCCTCGGCAAGTCTGGCATTACAAGGTGATAAACGCCTGCTGTTCAATCAGGAAAAAACAGCCATGGTTGCCTATTCTCGGCATGGAAAAAGTTGCGTGGCGTTGGGTAACCCGATTGGCGATACCGCAGACGCACTGCAAATGGCGTGGGATTTTAAAGAGATGTGCCAACAACAATCGCTCTGGCCCGTCTTCTATTTAGTTGACAATCGCTTCACTGCGCTTTACCAAGAAATGAACCTTCGTTTATTCCATGTCGGTGACCAAGCCTTAGTTGACTTGCGGCTAGTCGATCCGACGGAAGATGTCGATTCCCCACTCCACCAACCTTGGCTGCAAGCCCAACAAGATGGATTTCAATTCTCTATCGTTGCCAAGGAAGCGTTAGCCGAGTTAACTCCCATT
>JAAEPL010000365.1 GCA_024232675.1 Planctomycetaceae bacterium | reverse complement strand
GTGGCAGATTCCACTTTGGGCGTGGGGCGTGTGGTCGAAGGCATGGATGTAATCGACGACTTGCAGAAAACTCATGAAATAAACGAATCAGGTGAGGCGACGCCACTGGAAGAAGCGATTCCAAGTCGGTTCACACGCGTTTCAGTCAATCGCAAACCTGAGGGGAAGGAGTACGAGTTTATTCAACCGGGTACTCCGCGAAATACAAATCAAGGTCCTGCTCCCCAAGCTGGTCCGGCTCCCCAAGCTGGTCCGGCTCCCCAAGCTGATCCTGCCAAAAGCCCTGGGAAATAAAATTCAAGCAATCAAAAATACGTTAGACGAATCAAAAGCAAACGAAATTAAGGAGAAATTCGATGTCCCTTCTCAGCAAGTACGGAGTTTTATTGCTCGCTTGTTTGTGCTTCCAATCCCCTTTGTTGGCACAAGAAGAAACCAAGGAAACAGAATCCGCGAAACAGGATACCAAGCAAGAAGCGGTCCAATCCGATGATGCCAAGAAAGCAGACGCCCCACCCGCTGAGGCTAAGCAGGAACCCAAGGATGAGGGTGGCGAGGCCGAAACCAAGGATGAGGCGGAAACTAAGGAAGCGGTCGTAAATCCTGATTTGGACACCGCCTTTGCAGCGTTGATGAAACGCTATGCAGACATCAACCAGAAATTAGTCAAAGTAAAGTCTGATTTCGATGCCGCTGCACCGGGCAAAGAGAGCACTGATTTGCGTGAGCAGTATGTTCGTCTAGTCGACGAGGCAAATTTGCTTGTTGAAGAGATCCGAGTTACCGGCACTGCGTTGTTGGAGGAAACCGCCGAACCGGATAAGGAGCTGTTGTCTACGATGACGGGCTTGGTCATCAATGATGCTTTCTTTGATCGCGATGATTCGGCACTTACGTTGGGTCAAAAACTGATCGACAAAGGTGCGGAAAGTGTTTATTTTGAGCGCGCCGCCGAGGCCGATCGTTTGAGACCTTCTGGAAAAGAAATTCTCCGTGAATTGGTGCTGCGATCGAATGAAGCAGCAGCAGATGATTTGCCTCGTGTCAAATTGACGACTTCCAAAGGGGATATCGTTTTAGAATTATTTGAAAATGATGCACCCGAAACGGTGGGGAACTTCATTAGCCTGGTGAAAGACGGATACTACGATGGGCTGACTTTCCATCGTGTTTTAGATGGGTTTATGGCTCAGGGTGGCTGTCCTACGGGAGACGGTACGGGAGGACCCGGTTACAACATTCGCTGCGAGTGTTACAAGCCTGAGTACCGACGGCATTTCACTGGGTCCTTGAGCATGGCTAAAGGCCGTGCCAGAAATACAGGTGGATCCCAGTTTTTTCTTACCTTTGTTCGCACTGATGAACTGGACGGAAAGCACACCGTGTTCGGTCGAGTCGTGGACGGCATGGATATTGTCAACTCAATTCAACGATTTGACGCGTCGGTCTCGAATGATGCTCTAACCCCGGATGTCATCAAAAAAGCAGAGGTTTTGCGAGACCGCGGACACGAGTATAAACCGACCAAGTTCGGCGAATAAATGAATCGATAGACTTGATAGTTAATCGATAGACTTCATGAGGGCCAAATGGCGGATTTGCGGATGGGCATGAATTAGCATGGCCATTCACAGACCGTTGGGCCCTCTTTTTTTTGGTTCCCCAGTTGTTCTGATTAAACGACCCGCATTGCTGCTGTGCCATGAAACGATCCGAGAGGGCTGCGCTGATCCACGAGCGATTAGCCGAATTGTACCCGGAGACACCGATCCCCTTGGATCACGAGGATCCCTTTACCTTGTTGATTGCAGTACTGTTGAGCGCGCAATGCACCGACGAAAGGGTCAACCGTATTACGCCAGCGCTCTTCAAACGCGCCAATACGCCGAAAAAAATGGCGAAAGTGCCGGTCACCGAGATTCGCGAAATTATCAAACCCTGCGGTTTATCGCCACGGAAAAGCAAAGCCATTTCCGAACTCTCGAACATCATTATAGATCAGCACGCTGGACAAGTACCTCAGACCTTTGAAGAACTTGAGGCACTGCCAGGTGTGGGGCACAAGACAGCCGGCGTGGTGATGGCTCAGGCATTTGGCTTCCCCGCGTTTCCTGTCGATACGCACATTCATCGCCTGGCACAAAGGTGGGGGCTAACGTCCGGGAAAAACGTTAAGCAAACCGAAACCGATCTGAAGAAGGTCTTCGCGGAAGAGGCTTGGAATCAGCTGCATCTGCGGATTATTTTTTACGGACGAGAATACTGCACGGCCCGGGGTTGTGATGGGACTGTGTGCGAGTTGTGTCAAACATGCTATCCCAATCGCAAATCAGCGAAGAAAACACGCAAGGCGTAATCACTTGATGATACGCCCATGACTGCCCAGCGGATCCTCGATCGCTGGGTTGCGTCTAGCGACCAGCCGCCATGCCTCAGGGATTCAGTGTCTCGGCTTCCACTTTTTCAATGGTCGCGTTCTTTCTCTCATCGCCTACCATGCCCCCTGCGAATTCGACATCACCAATTCGCTGAATCACCCGGTATTTGCGGCGGTAGTCGTGATCGATAAAGTCAACAAATCGGCACGTGTAGTCCATGTTTTCGCTAAGTTCTCGACGTAAGAACTCTAGGGCTAAAGCTTCGACTCGCGATTGCATATCGCTGTTGCGAACGATGAACTGAACTTCCAATTCGGTTTGGTCACGTTCGTATACTTTGACTTCGATGATGGTGTCGTCGACTTGTTGGTTGAGATGGTTTACGAAACCGTTGAAAAAGGAAGGGTAAAACCTTTGCCCTTTATCAGACATAATGAAATTCGAGTCCTTGCCTTCAATTCGCTTGATTAGAAATCGTTCCTGCCCTTGAGCATCGGTCTCGAAGGCGATGTGGGCAATGTCTTTCATCTTGTATCGGATGAAGGGAAAGTCTTGGGTGGCCAGACTGGTCACAACCATTTCGGGCTGCCCCGCCTCGTTAGGTTCGGTTTCCACATAGGCAGCGTTGGCGAAGATTTCCAAACCGCCTTCGGTTTCGTGCGCGATTTCCCCGAGTTCGACGGAACCGTAAGAGTCTTCGACCTTGCTTTCCGTGAATACCTCGGCAATGTTTTTTCTTTGGCAGTCAAAAAAGGTTTCGCCGCTTACATTGATTAGAGGCGGCTGGTGCTTGAGCGGCAATTGAAAACGACGAATCGTGTGGGCGATCATGTTCATCGGTGACGGAAACACCAGTAACAGTTTGGGCTTGTAGCTGTTGAGATCTTCCACCAAACCACGAACGGTTTCTTCATTGATATGATCAAATAGGTGGTAGCGAAACCCAGTGATTTTGCTGAAGCGGTTAAATTTAACCATGTCATCAATGTTGTAGGTATTACGTGGGTAGAAAATCAACATCCGCTCACCGGGCCGCCAACCCATGCGATACCAACATTTGAAGAATGTGAACAGCATCGAGAACATGTGATGCTTCGTCATGTGGACTACCAGTGGTAGCGAGGAAGATCCCCCGGTCGCCATGGGCATCAAGTAGTTCCCTTTACGCAACCGCCGCAGGGATTCCCACGGTCTGCCCTCCACACGCAGTTCCATACTCGCAGGATCGATCTTGGAAAATTCGGTGGTCATCACACTTTGCCCTGCGTGGGCATAATCTTCTTTGGAGAGCGCGGGTAGTTTTGCGTAGTTGGCAAAAAACGTCTCATTATCCGCTTTTGCATTGTCGCGGAGGAAGTCGCTGAACTTGCCTTCAAAGAAGGGGTTGTTTTGATTAACAGAACTCAGAAGTTCCGTAAGATCTTCGCGAATGCCCGATTTGACATCTTTCAATCGATCTTTGACGACGACCTGTTCGTAGAGCTTTTTCACACCCACGAATCGAAACAGATTCTGGTACAGCCGCTTTCCCATGAATTCCAATTCCAGTCACAAATGAAGGTTGCAAGACGAGTTTTTATACTCGATCGTCCGGGAAATTGCAGGTCACAATGGCCTGATCGCGGAATTCCGCAGGCATTGCCAAGAAATTGCATTCAGGATTACGCATATCTTGACGGCGCGGCAAGGAAACGAGAGGTGTTGAGCGCCTGGGCAGCGGCCGGATCGGTCGGCGTTAACGCCCTCTTTTGGGTTGTTTTTCCCGCCGTTTGCCGGGGGGCCGATCGGGCGGACCGTGGCCTCTGCTTTCTCTGCCAAAGCTGCGAACTTGCTGGGCAGATCGTGGATCACCCAACGCCTCGTAGCTTTGCACAAGGAGTTCCCGTTGCCTTTCCAATAACTTCAACAGGTCTGGTGGGATACTACGGTTTCCAGAGCGTCGTTTGCCCCAACTGCGAAGAAACCGAGCGTTACCAGACAGCACGCGAACGGCGTCTCGATACATCTCTCGCGCAATAAAGACCTCCCCCAATTCCACATTGAGTTCATTGAAG
>JAAEPL010000364.1 GCA_024232675.1 Planctomycetaceae bacterium | reverse complement strand
CGTGCGAAGAAACCCTGGGTGCTGGCCTCGGTAAGCATCTTGATGCTGGGCATGCTGTTTAGTTACTTCTTCCTCAATCAACAGTGGTGGGGTGTCCAAGAGAACTACACCAGCGAAGGAGTTTCTTGGGACAAAGCGGCCAAATTGGTCGACGCCAAAGCCCGCACAAGCAAACAGCTTCGCGATGATGACGAAGCCCAGTCTGTCATGCTGAATCGCATTAATCAGATCTCTGCAGAACTGTCGGAAGCCTCAGAAACACAGGCAGCTTGGTCAGAACTGCTGTCGGTCATCGACCAAGTCCTGCCCCGGGACGCTCGCATGGTCAATGAAGATGGATCGATGAAAATGGTTGCCGACCCCGAAAAGGTCCCCTACATCGACCGAGAAGAAATCTTCATTGACCACATTGAAACCAAGTACACAGACGACATCAAAGAACATCTCAATGCCACGCTTGCTGCCTACAAATACCAGCAAGGCGCCGTCACCGAGATTCAGAGCCAACAAGAAAAACGCTCGGCAGTCGTAGAATATGAGTTGGAGGGACCCGGTTTCATCGTGGAAATCGACGGACACCACTTCTACAACAGTCCCGAAAAACGCCGCCAGTCCATCCATGGCTGGAGATTTGTTCTAGACCGCTTCCTTAGTGAACTGGATGGTGGAAAAGTCACTCTGCTGAATGCAGAAGGGGTTCCCACCGAGTACAAACCAGCAGACGTGGGCCTGTTTTACCCAACAATCGTCGGTGAACCGGGGGGGAACTGGTACGAAGATAGTATTCAAAATCCCAATTTTGGACGGGAAGGTCGCCAAAAAGGTCAATCCGGAGATGACTCGGATGAACGTGGCGGCGGCGGAAACGAAGATTCGGGGTCCGACGAAGCGACGGAAGAAGATGAAGAAAAGGAAGTATTCAAAGTACCACGCTATGATTTTGTCGTGCAAATGATCTTCCAGCCAAACTCGCCAGCCGAACGGGATGCCAACAAAACAATCCGTTTGGAACAGGAAAGTAAGGACTCGGCTGAGACAGCGGATTCTCAAACAGGCAAAGCAGCCAATACCGGGAAACGCAACGCCGCCAAGAAACCGGCCAAGCCTGCTCAGGCACCGACAACGCCCCAAGGCGACGCTGGTAAAGACGACGCTGGTAAAGACGACGCTGGTAAAGGCGACGCTGGTAAAGGCGACGCCGGTAAAGACGACGCTGGTAAAGACGACGCTGGTGACGAGACGAAAACGCCG
This sequence comes from Planctomycetaceae bacterium, assembly GCA_024232675.1. Lineage (GTDB taxonomy): Bacteria > Planctomycetota > Planctomycetia > Pirellulales > Pirellulaceae > CAJQPP01. The sequence goes on along the minus strand of JAAEPL010000364.1, from coordinate 1,171 downwards.
GCGACTGATGATGCTAAAGCCGATGCTGCCAAAGAGGGTGGTGACGGAAGTGCACCGGCCGGCGACGCGAAAACCGACGATGGAAAAGATGCCGCGAAACCAGGCTCGGGTAGCGGTGCCTAACCGCTGTCTCTGACTAACTTCGCATGCTTATTCAAATTACAAAAAACCAATCAGCAAAAACTGGATTTAGCCTCATAAGGCTGGAGAAAAATTCATGGAAAAGATCAAACCTGCTTTGCAATGGTTAGTTCGAAATCGTTTTTGGGTCACCTGCGTACTTGTCGCTGCAGCGACCCTAGGCACGTGGTTTCTGGCCTCGACTACCATCGATAAGGAACGGGACAGCCGAGCGAAAAAATTGAAACAGAAAAAAACGGCCATCGAGTCTGTTTTAAGCTCCAACGTTTCCACCGGGGTTGGTGACGAAACTCTGAAAGTCCATCCCAACGAGGGTACGGCCAAAGGGATGGACGCGCGAATTGAGGCCGCTGCCGAGGCTGCGTTAGCCGCTTGGGAAGCACGCTACAACAAACAGAAAGATCTCATGCAATACGCCGGTGTGCTACCCAAACACATTCGGGACCCTCTTGCCAACCACGAACCCATGGAGAAACCCGTGGAAGGCATGCTTTTAGACGATCAACAGCGAGCTACCTTCGCAGAAGAAATACCGAAACACATGCCCACGCTGGCAAGCAAGATTCAATCTACCTGGAAGTTCAATCCGGATGGTACCGAGAAGACAGACGCCCAGAAAGAAAGCGGGAAAATTGGTGGTGGTAGCCGCGGCAGCGGCGGCGCGGGTGGGAGTGCTGACAGTAAGCAAGCTCCCCAGAAAGACTTGGTGATCTGGAGCAAAAAAAACCAAACACTTTGGAATACCAAAGTCACGGAGTTCAAAGGCTTCCATGGAAACATTGACGACCAAGGACGTCCCTTAACTCCACAAATCCTGGCGCTGTCCCAAGACCTGTGGATCTTAAGTGGTATCTTCGAAGTGATCGCCAAAGTCAACGAAGGTTATACAGCTAACGACTTGGCTCCTATCGAGCGACTCGATCATGTTTTGGTCGGTCCTGAAGCCATTAATTCGGAGCTCGGAACATTAACCGCCATGAGCTACAAAGTGCCGTCAACCGATGGCACCATCACGGAAAAAAACAAAGGT
>JAAEPL010000363.1 GCA_024232675.1 Planctomycetaceae bacterium | reverse complement strand
TGGCACTTGATTCACGAGAAGATGTTGTTGGTACTAGAGACGGCGATTCGCCATGAGGGATCGACATTGTCGGATGGAACCTATCGCAACGCGCTAAACGATCCCGGTAGTTACCAAAACCAGCACCGAGTCTACGATCGCGAGGGTTTAGTCTGTCCGACTTGCCGAGTAGCAGAAATCAAACGCATCGTGCAGTCGCAACGTTCGACTTTCTATTGCGGGCACTGTCAAAAGCGTTAGCGCCCAACGGAATGGCGGCGGGGCAGCATGGCCGCGCTCCCCGCCTGCGCTGAAATCAGACTTAAACCAGCGGCTGGATCTGAGCGGTGGTTGTTTCCGTGGTCGTTGGCAAAGCAGCGATGGGGCGGGCTGAACGTAAACGGATCGTAAACGCGGTTCCCCGACCAGGTGTGCTTTCGACGCGAATTTTTCCGCCGTGTTGTTGGATGATTTTATGGCAGGCATGCAATCCCAATCCGGTACCACCTTTGCCCGATTCGTCCGGGCCGCTTTTGGTACTGAAATAAGGCTGGAAAATCTTCTGAAGCTGCTCAGGCTCCATGCCGAATCCGAAGTCTCGGACGACTAAATCAACCATGTTCTCCTGCGGATGGTTGACGGTGCGAATGAGCAAACGCCCTCCTTCGGGCATCGCTTGACGAGCATTGATCAGCAAGTTCAATAAGACCTGTTGGATCTGATTGCCGATACCGCTGACAGAAGGAATTTCTTGCAGGTCATATTCCACTGCGATGCGATATTTTTGCATCTCACGTTCCAGCAAAACCATTGTTTCGCTGATCAGCTCAGGAAGATTCACGGCACCCATGTCATCACTACGGTTGCGAGCCATGGCAAGCACGGAATTTGTAATCTTGGCGGCTCGCTCACCCGCGGCCAAAATCTTTGCAAGTGCTTTGTCCCGTGTGGGCTCGTCTTTGTAACGAATTCCCATTTTGGCGTAATTGAGGATCGTCATCAGCACATTGTTGAACTCATGGGTCGTGGTCCCAACAAGTTCTCCAATCGCGGACTGTTTTTGAGCTTGAAGGAGTTGCTCTTCAAGCTGGCTGATTTGTTGCTGAAGTTGCTCGTTGGTCAATTGCGTCATGATTTGCCAGCCTTATCTGCCCGGTTCAGGTCGTACGGTTTCACTTGTGCGAAGCGGTACGGCGGATGTGGTTCCTGATTTATCGTGCGAATTAACCCTGCCAATACGTCAGAAAGTGCAAGCAGTTTGGCGTTGAAAAGCGGTATTAGCCGTGTTTTTCCGCACGCTATTTTTCTATCGACGAATCGAACTTGGTTTCTAAAACGCTTCTTAGGTATATTGCGGAGTCCGTTAAATGCCATGCGAGGATCGTAGGCGTTGATCGGCATGACCAAAAAAAACTGCCCGCTTTACCTACGTTGCGGGCATGCCTGCGGCGTCAATTCGGGGGGGATTTACCGCGTTGGCGACGAGCAACAAACGTTAGTTATTCAAGGAGGAATACATGAATTCTGTCACACTTTTAGAGAGCAAACTGGACCAGATTCGAGATTTAGGATACGAAGTTCATTTTGATTGGTTCGGCGGGACTGGCGGCGGTGCTTGCCAGATGGGTAGTCGGCATTGTCTATTCCTTGACCTCGCAATGGGAGCGGATGAGCACTTGCAAATGGCCGACCAGCTACTTTCCGAGTTGACAGGGCATCGTAAGGCCGCGTGAAACGAGAGTAGCGTGATTTTATCCCTGCCCTGCGACTTGATCTGCACAAGGTAGATTGGCGAAAGAGGGGCCGTGGTTGAGATCCCGTAAACCGTTGGGACGGCCAGAAATTATTTCGCGTTAGCTTCTTCAGGATCCGTATTCGATTCGTAATACCAGCATCTCAAAAATTGATGCCACTGGCTGGGCGAATCTCCGCTGGTGCGAATGGCGGCGTCCCCGGTGCCCTCTTCCCATCGACTGTGAATGTTAGGCAGGACAACAGTCTCAATTTTGAGCAGCTTTACATCAGCCTCTTTCAGCCAGTCATTGGCTGCCATCACGGCCTGGTCGAAATCCTCGTACTCCCCTGGACGTAGAAATCCGGATGCGGAAATTTCTTTCGGAACAAAGTCTTTGTAGTTCAACATGGATGAATCGCGGACTAGGTCGGGGGCGACTGATAGATTTTGGCGTTTTGCAGATAGCATTCAACGGAGCGAGGCATGCGGTAACGAATGCTCTCATTATTCGCAACTCGCTGTCGCAGTTGAGTGCTACTGATCTCGATCGCAGGAAATTCAAAGGCGTACTGCTCGATTTCGGCAAGGCGTTCCGGTGTCACAAACGGAGCCAGTTGGTTGAGGTCTGCGTTTGAGCCCTGTCGGGCCGCGACCAAAGGGATCGCCAATTCGCAGATACGTTGGATGTTTTTCCATTTCCCAAAAGACTCTAGTGAGTCGGCACCGACCAATAAAAAAAGTTCATTGTCGGGCTGCTCATGGTGTAGGGACTCGAGGGTGTCGACGGTATAGCTGACCCCCTCGCGATCAATTTCCATTCGAGACAATTCAAATTTGTCGTTTCCACCCAAGGCCAACTGCAACATTTCCAAGCGTTGTCGGTCTGTGGCGGTTGGGCCGTCGGGTTTAAGCGGCGAAATATCAGCCGGGACAAACAGGATTTGATCTAGCTGAGCAGCTTCTAGAGCTAGGTCAGCCAGCAACAAATGTCCGAAATGAACAGGGTCAAAGGACCCACCAAAGATTCCAAGTTTCATAAAATGATTCTTTGCAGCGGTGTACAGCGTCTTCGCGAAACGGCAAACTAACACAAAAGTTCCGTTCGTTCCACGTGACCAAACGTGTCAGAGCGAACGAACAAACTAACCTTTCATGGTTATCCCTAACAGCATGTCGCAACAACAAGCCCTCTTTAATACCGAACCGGCTCCTTGGTCATTGGACGATCAGGCGGATTGGTTGGCTGCGCGGGTGGTTTTTGCCCAGCGACCCTATGGCCCATACGATTACTCGGTGCCGGACGAGTTGCGATCCAAGCTCAAGCCAGGACAAAGAGTCAAAGTCCCTTTGGGCCGTGGAAATCGTAGTCTCCAAGGGTATTGCGTTGAGTTAATATCGCCTCGGGATGAACTGGCCAGCACCGTCAATCCTGCACGCTTGAAGCCCATTATTTGCTTGGTGGATGAGCAACCATTAATGACACAGGCTCTATTGGATTTGGGTAAGTGGATCGGCTACCGTTGGCATTGTCCCTTGGGCGTGACGATCGAAACGATCGTGCCCGTCGCCGCACGGGAACATTCTAACACCCGACAAGCGATTTTTTTGGAGAGCGATCCTGACGTCATTCTCAGAATCGACGAGTTGAAATTATCGCCGAAACAGCGCAAAGCGTTAGAGGTTCTATTTGCGAGTCGCGATTCCCTGACGCCTGCAGAATTAGCTCGTGCGGCGGGATGCACCATCGCCCCGATTACGGCGTTGCGAAAAAAAAAGCTGGTACGGCAATCGACGGTCCGTATTGAGCAGCGAACCCATGAATTGGAGGAGGCTGTTCGCAAACCGAATTTGGAACTGAACAAGGATCAACGATCCGCGTTACAGGTGATCGAAAATGCACTCGATCAAAATCGGCATGAGTCCATTTTGTTGCATGGCATCACCGGCAGCGGCAAAACGGAAGTATACATTCAGGCGATTCAAAAGGTCATTCAATTTGGGCGGCAAGCAATTGTGTTGGTGCCTGAAATCAGTTTGACCCCGCAAACCAAGCGTCGCTTTAATGAGCGTTTTGATCATGTGGCCGTGCTGCATAGTAATTTAACCGCGGCGCAGCGAGGTTGGCATTGGCGACAAATCGCGGCCGGTAAAGTGCAGGTCGTGATCGGGGCCCGCAGTGCAATTTTTGCACCGGTACCCCACCTCGGCCTGATCGTGCTGGATGAAGAACACGATGGTTCATTTAAACAGGACACGGCGCCCCGGTATCACGCGCGTGATGTGGCGCGGTTTCGCAGCCAACGAGAGAACGTCCCGTTAATTTTGGGGTCTGCGACTCCCTCTTTGGAGAGTTGGTACCACGGCTTATCCAAGCAGTCGCGGATTGTAAGCTTGCCCAAACGCGTCCTTGATTTGCCCTTGCCGGATGTCACAACCGTTGATTTAAGAGGTGAATTCGCCGGTGGCAAAAGCCGCGGCGCGATCAGTCGCCCTTTGCACGGCGCCATGCATGATGCATTGCAGGCTGGCGGCCAAGTCATTCTTCTTTTAAATCGACGAGGTTATGCAACCAATATTCAGTGCCCCGAATGTGGGCACGTGCTTTATTGCCCCGATTGCGCCATTGCCATGACACACCATCGGGATCGCAAGTTGATTATGTGTCATTACTGCGACCTGCAAAAACCCGAACCGACGCATTGTCCCGAGTGCCAATTTCAAGGAATACGATTTTGGGGCGTCGGAACTCAGCGTTTGGAACAGGAGGTCTCGGCCCGCTTTCCCGATTATTCGTGTATCCGCATGGATACCGATTCCATGCGACGACCCGGCAGTCACGAAGCTGCGTTGGATTTGTTTCGGTCAGGTGAACGAAAAATTCTCTTGGGTACCCAGATGATTGCGAAGGGCTTGGATTTCCCGAATGTCACGCTGGTGGGTGTGATCAATGCCGATACCGCGTTGCACTTGCATGATTTCCGCGCAGGAGAACGCACGTTCACGTTGATCACGCAGGTCGCGGGACGCACTGGACGAGGACCACAGGGCGGCCGCGTGATGGTGCAGACGTTCAACCCGGATCATCCCGCTATCGTTGCTGCCTCCCGCCACGACTATGAGTCCTTCGCCAATGCAGAGTTAGACCACCGCAAAGATTTTTTCTACCCACCCTTCGGTTGCCTGGCTCGTTATGTGGTGCGCGGCCCTGTGGAATCACTAGCTCGGGAGATGGCAGATAATCTGGCTGGTCTGGCGGAGAACTGGCAGGGGTGTACTGAGCATTGCCGAGTCGTAGGACCCGCTGAAGCACCGATTACAAAACTCCGTGGAAAGTTTCGGTTTCACTTTTTAATGCACTGTAATGACGAATCGGTTCTGCATGACTGGGTGGCGTATGTGGAAAATAAAGCTCCACAGATCAACGATGTGCAACATATTGTCGACATCGAACCGCAAGAAATGGTCTAAGTTTTCGTAACTCAGGCAGGCTGCCCGAAACGAACCGGCTTAATTCGAGGAGCTGCTACGCTTGATTTTTCGGCGGGTTAGTGGCCAAAGAAGGGGGGATGCGTTTATCTGAAAGGCTCTGGCGACGGGTCTTAAGCTAATTTCGCTCTATCCCGGGATTCCCCAATCAGCGTAGAATGATGCCAGACGACCCCTTTTTCAAAATCCCACGCGCTGCATGTCGTACCGGTCCATTAAACGTGTCCTCGGTGAAAATAGCCTCGAGCGGAAATGTCGAATTCTGTTCGGCTTCTGCATGCTGGTCTTGATCGGCGGCTCGTTTTGGGGCGTCATGCGATTGACCGAGAATTTTATTCGCGACGAGACACGCAAAAAAGCTAAGGACATGTTGGTCACGCACTTATTGAAAGTGCACTTGGCGTCGACGGCCACAACGGGCGAAGCGCTGGAACAGCCCGAGTTCATGCGCGATGTGACTCCACGCTTTGCTCGGTATAACGCACGCATCGATGCGATCGCGTTGAATAGTCAAATCCAACGGAATGACATCACGACGCAATTACCCGTCGATGAAGAGGAATTGAAACGGGTGCGGCAGTTAGTCGCCATGTATCAAAAGACGCAAATTCGTGAACACTACCGGGGGTTCCAGCCCGAAGATGTCGACGTCTTAAACCAAGCTGTCAATGCTGCGGCGATGGACTTCAGTGACATGGCATTCGAGGAGGCGACCGATGCCGCGTTTCTAGAGAATACCAATATTCCAGAAATGTACGTCGACCGGTATGCACCCGACGATCGCTACCAATTTTATCAGCCAATCGTCTTCACCAGCATGTGCATTAGTTGTCATGCCCCTGCCACTCACAATGCGGAACTGAATCAATGGAGCGTGCTG
>JAAEPL010000362.1 GCA_024232675.1 Planctomycetaceae bacterium | reverse complement strand
GAGAATTTCCGGTCGACCGATGCCTCAACGGACCGAAATAGGCAACGATGTCTGTCGGAGGCTTGCGGTCTTACGCAGTGAGGGATCTTTTAATAAGCGTTTGAAACAAGCCGATAGTTTGAAGCAAGCGAAATAAATGACCTTTTTTGCTTTTGGATAGGTCAACGTTCGGGAGTCGTCTTTGCGTGGAGGTTGCAAATTCACCTCGGCATGTTCTGAGGCCGGCGTCTGGGGCTTTTGTATTGCAGCTGACGTTAAGCTGGGACGTCGGCGGCATGAACGGACGATTTTTTCACCGTACTCATTTTTTATTTGAGTTGGAAAGAATGTTTAATGAGGATGCGAAACGGGTTTCGGGGATGAATTTCATGTAAGAAACCCATATCATGAGGGCCTAATCAAAGCATATCTGCTGCAATTCGGAGCGTTAGGGAGAATATCGCCATGAAGAATCGGGCATCTAAACGGCGGGATCAAGTCACCGTCCAACCAGTGAGCGTTCGCTTTGAAACATTGGAGCCCCGCAATATGCTGGCGGCGGATTTGGGGATCGCTGACCCGTTCTCTAGTTCATTGTTGACTCATGTTGGAAACGATACGCCCGCAACTCAACAGGTCGATGTATTACGCAATCACTTGGGAGCTGATGCGAATGATTCTTTTGAACTCCTCAAGCAAACTCAGGATCAAATTGGATTTGAGCATTTCAAGTATCAGCATCTGTATCAAGGACACCCAGTTGAAAATAGCACTTATACCGTTCACACCCGAGATGGTTTGATCGTTAGCCTGAGTGGTGAATATCACGATGTCGATACGGCCATCGCAAACGTAACGCTCAATCAATCGCAAGCTTTACAATCTGCGATGGATTCTGTTGGAGCATTGCACTACGTATGGCAGTCGGGGGCCGCTCAGCTTTTAGGCGAGCAAGGGCTTGATACCGATTCTCAGGATTCAGAACAAACCGACCATGGCTCCGGTTGCCAATGTGGGGAGTGTCTGGGCATGGGGATTCAGCATGATCCTAGTCAGCACGACCATGGATCAGGTTGCCAATGCGCATCGTGTATGTCGGGGATTGTCACGGATCATAACCATGCTCACCACCACCACCACGTGTCGATGCATGCGTCCCATGACCATGGTTTGGGAATCAGTCTTGAGACTCCGGAAGGAGAGCTCGTCTATCTGAATAACACCTTGGCGTACAAATTCGATATCTACGCCACGATGCCTATGTCACGTTCTTGGATTTTTGTGGATGCGACATCCGGTTCTATTATCGCCACGGAAAACCGCATCCATGATGTGAATGTTCCCGCTTCTGGGCCAACGCTTTATGACGCGAATCAGGCGTTTACGGCCGACTTTACTGGGGTGGACTATCGGTTGCGGGAATCAGATGCAGCAGGGCCTCCCCAGCTGGGAGGCGTGGAGACCTACGACCTTAATGAAGGCACTAACTACGGGAACGCCGTCGATTTTGTAAGCAACAACCAAAATTTTGGCGAATCTGGCCATGAGCTTGGCAACCAAACCCACTGGGGGACAGAGAAGACCTGGGAATATTACTTCAACCAGCATGGTCGTGATTCTTGGGATGGGGCTGGCGCTACTTTAGTATCGTATACCAGCTACCGAAGTAATTATGTGAACGCATTTTGGAATGGGTCCTTCATGACTTACGGGGACGGGGATGGCAATTCCCGGGGGCCGCTGGTTTCGTTGGATATTGTCGGGCATGAAATTACGCACGGAGTCGTGCAATCCACGGCTGGTCTAATTTACCGAAACCAATCAGGAGCGTTAAACGAGTCGTTTGCCGACATTTTTGGCGAGGCCGTAGAACATCACGCCCGCAACAATAATGACTGGTTAATGGGGGGCGACATTGGACTGAATGGAAATACTGGCCAGTTCCGCAGCATGCAAAATCCCAACCAATTCGCTGATCCAGATACCTATTTGGGCGATTATTGGTATGTCGGGAATGGAGACGCGGGAGGGGTGCATATCAACTCAGGCGTCATGAATAAGTGGTTCTACATCATGACCGTTGGCGAGGCGGGGACCAATGATACTGGCCACACCTACAACGTCGCAGCCGTAGGAATTGACGATGCGGCGGCGATTGCCTATCGAAATTTATCGGTTTACCTGACCCCTAATTCGACTTACCCGGATGCGCGTGTGGGTGCCGTGCAATCGGCTATTGATTTGTTTGGTGTTGGTTCTCAACAGCACCTCTCCACCAAGGCAGCCTGGGATGCCGTCGGTGTTTATTCGTTGACAGAGGAGTTTGTTCTTACTCCCGTCCAACCCATGGGCTCGCAGGTTTATACCGCCAACGCCATTAATGAAATTCAGTTTGATTCCGATGTCCGAGAGTTCGATTTACCACTCGACGCGAATCAAAAAATAACGTTGATGGTAGGCACGATGACGGGAGATTTGGTCCCGCAAGTGACGATTACCAACCCCACTGGTTTAATGCTCGCCCATTACACGGCAAGCAGCTCGTCAGACTCGATTTTTATTGAAAACTTGCCAGCCGTTGAGGCGGGCGAGTACACCATTTCGGTGAAAGGCGACGCCGCAACGACCGGGCAATTTGAAGCCAAGCTATGGATGAATACAGGCCTTGAGCTGGAAAGTTTGGGGCTGGGTCCCGACAATAACTCCGCCGCGACATCGCAGGATATAGACGCGACCTACGTCAAACAGGGGCACCTACCCGTGAGCACAGTGGATCGCTTGGCGGTCCTGGGAGAATTGGGTACCGGTGGAAGCATTATTTTTCAGGATGATCTTGAAACCGGAGTCTTGGGAAGCGAGTGGGAGGTCTTTTCGTCAACGGATGACGGTCGCATTCTCGTCGCTGACGATACCGGCACTAGCAACGGCACTTACGCCCTTGCCATGGACGTGGCAACCGCCGGGGTCTTCAATCTGAATGAAGCGGTTTTGACTTTGGATTTGAGCGATGTGGAAGAAGCAATTCTAGGTTTCTCGCATGTGAGTTTTGGAGATGAAACCCATCTTCTGCCGCCAATGTTTGCGGGCAGTTTCAATGGCGACGGTGTCGCCATTAGCGACGACGGTACAGATTGGTACACCATTTTAACCGGAGCGACGACTCCTAACGGATTGTGGGGGGAGGTGGAGTTTGATGTGGTGCAATTGGCCAGCGACGCGGGTATGGAACTCGGTGCCGACTTCAAAGTCAAATTTCAACAGTACGATAACTTTTCTCGAAATTCAGACGGGCGCGGCTATGACAATGTCTTTGTGGGTGTTCAGTACGCTGAAGATTGGTACAGTTTTTCGCTCGCCGCTAACGATTCAGCCTCTTTGGCGTTAACGCAACTGACCGGAGAAGTCACTGCCGCTGAGATCGAAATTTATGACGAAGCAGACAACCTGCTGGTTACAGGCCTTGCTGGTTCAGATAACCTCCTGAACTACGTCGATGGGTTCGTCAATGCGTCGCCCGACACCGAGACCTTCTATGTTCGGGTGTTGGGAAATGCAGAGAAATACAGCCTTTTGACGGTGAAAAACGCTGCGATTGGGATGGATCTTGGGGTTAACCAAAACATTACTGGTTTGGAAGGCGTGATAGGCTATGTCTCGGAATCGGTGATCGTCAATGCCGACCCGGATATGCTGGATGAGGGTGAGGTGACCGCTTCCTCCTTTGAGGGAGTCGTATTGTCGGAAGCCTTAACCGGACTCTCTGTTTATGCGGTCACTCCAACGCTGTTTGCTGCACCTACCGGAGATAAAGTTTTCTCCGATATCGCCGGCCGTCCTGACGGTTTCCGGGAGGGTGTACCCGAGTTGCGAGCTGATTTTGATAACTTGCAATCCATGGTGTCCATTGATGTTGGGTCGGATGACACACTGGATATCGGGTTTTTGCGAGCTTATGACGATGCGGACAATCTCTTGGAAGAGGTGATTGGTCAAGGTGCAGCGCATAGTCAAAACGAAACGTTGATGATCGAAAGACCGACGGCGGATATTGCCTACGTGATTGCTGCGGGTGTGGGAACGCACACGGCTCCACTTGACAATTTGGTCTTTCAGGATCGAACCGTGAGTACCGACGTCTTCGAAATAGACGTCGTTGCGGGAGAGGAAATCGGTTACCGCAGCTACCTCCCTGGAGGTGGGCCTTTCGATTGGGTCAACCGTCTGTCCCAAAGCAATGACAATAAACTAAGGATGTCGCTCTATGATCCCAATGGGAATTTGCTGGTCGTAGACGCGAACTCAATCAATCATCGTGCCGAAATGAATGGCACCTACGAAATGCATGTCTCTGCCATTCAATATGACGGTGAGTATTACATCACTAATCAGACAGGTATTGTCGAGGTCAATGCTTTGGGTGCGAAACTGCTGGATGGGATCCCGGTATCCGGGCTCTTATCAAACCTGGGTGATTCGGATGATTCCGATTGGATCCTTAACCCTTCACCCACCAGTAACCCCTTGAAACAGAAGATCGATTTGATCCTCGTATCAGAGGTGACCAACTACAATCCCACCAGTTTTGGATTGCGGCTTGAGGGGGCGATGGTGGGCGGCCCAAGTGGTGACGTTTTGCAAATGGTTCAGTTGTGGAGCCATACCACAAGTAACTGGGAGATGGTGGATACCCGAGCAATTGCTAATTTGGATGTGACAGTGGATGTTGCGGCGACGGGAGGACTAGGTCGGTTTGTTAACCAGAACAACGGAGAGGTACGTGCGAAAATCACACTGATTTCACCTCAGTTCAGTTCGAATCCATATAGTTGGTCTCTGGAAATGGACCAAGCGGTTTGGCGAGTCGGGCTGTATTGAGCCATTTTGAAGTCAGAAATTTAAAAAAACCAAGCGATATCGCTTGGTTTTTTTAATAAGCCCCGCTCCTCAACAGCGGAGCTGCCGCTTAGAGATTGCCACCCGCACATTGAAAATATCAAAACACCTCGAAAATTGATTTTTTTGTGAAATTGAACGCCCTTAACACAAGTCAATTTCTCAGGTGTGCGATAAACGAAACGTTGATTAAAAAAAACCGCGGATTTACCCAATTTACGATTAAAACGCTTGTTTTCCGATAACGGTCATGACACCATAGAAGTCTGTAATTGTTGTTACATTTATTACATATGTAATATTCTAACGAACTGCATTAGAAGTCTGGAGCTTACTATGCGAATTAAAAACCTTTTGACGATGCTTGCGTTAAGTCTGGCGGTGCCGAGTTTGGCATTTGCGGACAGCAACGCTACCGGCGGCGGCATCATCAATTCGGAATCGATTTTTCTTGGCGCCGGCCCATTCGACCACGGAAGTGGTTTGGGTAGTCCCCTCAATACGGTCGCCACGATGGGCGCGTTCACCGGGGGATTCAATGCTAACTTCATGCGGATCCAAGGAACATTGACGGCTGTCAACACAGCTACTTGGGGCAGTGAAGCTGACATCCAAGTTCGCAGCGACAGTTTGCTGAACCCGTTTAGCTTCACATGGGAAAATCCAGGTCCTGGCGCAGCGTTTACCACGTTCGATTACGATTCCGCGCAGGCTCTGACCACGGTAGTCGATCCCGGAACCTTCACGACGGGTTTTGACGTAGAGTTTTTTGACACGTTTGAAGATGACGCTTCAGGTCCGGATTCTCAATCTTCCAACGTAACGATCTCGTTTGAAGAGTTGGTAGCCGTTTCAGACACCGATGGGGTATTTGATTTAGGTTCGATCGGGGGGAATGGGTTTGAACAGGCAGGTTCCGTGGGCGAATTTGCCTTGGAAGGTCTTTTCGATCTTTACAGCATCAATTTGCAAAATGCTGGAAAGCTTTCTTTTTTCACTGATGAAGACCTTGGCGGATTCGTCGGTAGCACTGTTGATACCGAAATTGCGATTTTTGATTCTGCTGGTACTCTTCTCGCCGAAGATGACGACGGTGGTCCCGGTACCTACAGTGGCATTTTTGATCTAGAACTGGCAGCCGGCGACTACACAATCGCTGTTAGCTCGTTCGACTCTACTTTTGCCGACGGCCCTTCCGTTACAGCTGGGACCGGCATTGGCGATTACAGCTTGAATGTTTCGTTTATTCCTGAGCCAACCAGTTTCGCACTGCTTGGCCTAGGTGGTTTGGCAATGGTTATTCGCCGTCGCCGTAACGCGTAGTCATTTGAGGTGACACTACTAAAATTTCAACGCCGCACAGTCAAGTGCGGCGTTTTTTTTGCGCTTTGAGTGTTCGTGACAAGGTCAACGCGATCCTTCGCTCTTCAACGATTTAACTCCTTGGGTGAATTTTAACTGACGAAGCGGAAGACTGCTCACGGGTGTCAATTACCGTTGTTAGCAACGGTAGCCCGGCAATATCGCAATGGAACATAATGAAACGTTGCAAGTTGTATTCCGAATTCACTTACGAAATCGTATCCATCTCCAAATAAGCACTTTCGTTTTCGGCGTCGATGGGGCGACTGGTGTTAGCCAGTGAAGGAACGTTCTGGGAGTCTCGATAGATGGGGTCGTAAACGCAGTTCTTGGTGTGGAGGTCACGCTTAGTGTGCAAAATCATGTAGGCCATTAAGGCAAAGCCAATCCCGCCTGCGATTGCCGTTAAAGTCCCTGGCATTTTAGGGAATGTAAAGAAAGCCAAGGCGAAACAACCTCCCGTAGCGAACCCGATTAGGCTCACAAGCGAGTTGACTCTTTTTAGAGTGGTGGGT
>JAAEPL010000361.1 GCA_024232675.1 Planctomycetaceae bacterium | reverse complement strand
GTGATTGCTGATTTGTCTCTGACAGAGAGCCAGTTGTCTACTTTTTTTGGAGGGGCAGATTTTGGCGAGGATATTTTAGGCGCACTTCAACCGGGTTTGCTGCTGGTTGCCAAGGAGCAAAATTATACTGCTGGTGTGAATCCCGATATCAAGCTGCCGGCGTTTGCCTTGATCGGTCGACTGCAGAACCCGCAACGGGAAACGCGTTTTCGAATTTCTTTTAACAGCTTTATCACGCTGTTGAACTTAAGCGAAAACGGGAATATGACCCAGTTTGACGTGCAGACCATGAAGGAAAAGAATTACCGGGTGACCTCAGCAAACTATCTTCTTGAAGATGATGCGGATGAAGGTTTAATCCAATATAACTTTTCCCCCTCGATTGCATTTCAAGATGATTACATGATCATTTCTAGCACCGAGGATTTTGCCCACGAATTGGCAGAGGCAACTCGCAAGATCGATTCGAAGGACTCGTCGGATTCCAATACGGTTGTGGTGTTGAATTCCGATGCGATTAAAAAACAGTTAACGCTTAACCGCGAAGTTTTAGTGGCCCAGTCGATGATGGGGAACGCGAAGAGTCGAGACCAAGCTACTGCGGAATTTGATTTGGCCCTGGCGATTATGCAGTATGCCAAGCAGGCTAAGTTGAATTACCGAGTCAAGTCTCGGGGCATGGAGTTGACGTTACAGGTAGATTTGCAAGACGCGGATTGAATGCGGTCTTATTGATGTTTTAATAACGAGCTTGCCCGATGGCTGATTTATTGCATGACCCAAAACAAGCTTGGAAGCCTTGGGAGCCCACGGCGAAACAACCTTGGGATTTGCGACGGGCGGCTCATTTATTGAGAAGGGCAGAATTCGGTACGCCCATCCGGGAATTGGAATCCTGCGTCCAGACGGGTTACCCGGCAACCATCGATCGAGTCTTCTCACTCGCTCAAAGGGTGCCCTTTGATCAATCGATGCAGGCAATGGAAAAAGCATTGTCCAGTTCGCAGGATCCCCGTCAGTTGGCGGTTTGGTGGCTGTTGAGAATGGTGCAAACGCCATGTCAGTTGCTGGAAAAAACTACGCTCTTTTGGCACGGGCACTTTGCCACGAATGCCGATAAAGTTCTCGATTCCCGTGCCATGCTTAAACAGATTGAATGGTTGCGGTCGCACGCGCTAGGGCATTTTGAACCGATGGTGCAGGGGATTTCCCGAGACGTAGCGATGTTGATTTATCTCGATTCCGAAGAGAATCGAAAAACACGCCCCAACGAAAACTACGCTCGCGAACTCATGGAGTTGTTTTGTTTGGGCCCCGGTCATTACTCGGAAAAAGACATCAAAGAGCTGGCTCGCTGTTTCACGGGGTGGGAAATTCGTCGCGGGAATTTTCGCTTCAATAAAAATCAACACGACCATGCGGAAAAGATATTGCTGGGGCAGCGAGGAGATTTTTCCGGTGAGCAAGCGGTGCACATTGTCTTGAATCAACCATCGACGGCAGATTTTATCGCCCGCAAATTGGTGAGGTTCTTTGTTTTGGATGACCGCGTGTTGAGTGACGAACTGATCGAACCGTTAGCAGCTCAACTCAGAGAAAGTGACTTTGACATTCAGGCCACGTTAAAAACGATTATGACAAGTCAATTGTTTTTTGCCGATGATACGATTGGGCAAAAGGTGAAGAGCCCAGTGGAAATGGCGGTTGGCTTGTTACGCTCCTTGGAGGTTCAAGAGGATTTGAACGAGTTGTCGAATCGACTATTGGCACTAGGTCACCTGCCGCTTTACCCACCCAATGTAAAGGGTTGGGGCGGTGGGCGTGAGTGGATTAATGCCTCTACCTTTCTGGGGCGAACTAACCTGGTTTACAAAATTGCTAATCAGGAAAGCGAACAGTTTTCGCGAGGCTCGATCTCCAAAGCGTTGAACGTGTTTGCAAAAACGGATCCGGTCATTTGGGTGAAGAAATTGGTGGATGCCTATGTGGCTGTGCCCTTGCCTGACGACACGATGCGTCAATTGCTCGAGTTGGGATCGGGCAAACGACGCAGTTTGGATCAGCGAGTGGCGGATGTTGTGTGCGCGATGGGTGCGACGCCAGAGTATCAATTGAACTGATTGCCTCGGACGCTCAGTTTAGTCTTAGGAGACTGAAATGTTTACCAGAAGAAAAATGATACAGGCGACCTTCGGGAGCGCCGCATTGATTACCGCAGGTACCGCGGCGCCGCCATTTTTATGGGGAGCATCGCGCCAAGCGAGCCAGAAATCTGATGAGAAAATACTCGTAGTAATTCAGTTATCCGGTGGGAATGACGGACTGAATACCGTTATTCCTTATGCCAACGACGAGTATTACCGAAACCGTTTTACATTGGCGGTGGAGAAATCCCAAGTTGCAAAAATTGATGACGAGATTGGCTGGCACCCAGCCTTAAATGGGTTTGCTCGACTGCTGGATGATGGACAGCTCGCGGTGGTGCAGGGGGTGGGGTATCCGAACCCAAATCGTTCTCATTTTGAGTCCATGGATCTGTGGCATACCGCCCACCAAAATACCAAAGAGTTTCCACGAGGATGGTTAGGACGGTGTGTGGACGAACATCTTTCGGGTGAATTGCCGGCGATCCACTATGGCGGCGAAAAACAACCACTGGCCCTTACCACGCGAACCAAACCGGTCGCGTCCATTCAGAGTTTGGATCAGTTCCGTTTGCGGTTGGGTGAGCATCGACCGCTGTCGCTGGGGATTGCCAAGAATTTGGAGCAGCAGCGAGAGCACCGCCATGAACTCCTCGGGTTCATACACGAGAATGCCTCAATGGCGATGACCACGAGCCAGAAACTTGAGAGTATCTTAAGTACAGGTGACGCCATGAAAACGTATCCCGAAACCACCTTGGGAAAGAAACTGGCTGCCGTTGCACAATTGATTGAATCGGGACTGCCGACCCGTATTTACTACGTCACACATGATGGATTTGATACCCATGCTAATCAAGCCGCGGCGCACGCAGCGTTGCTGCAACAATTGGGAGATGCCACGCAGGCGTTCCATGAAGATCTGAAAAACAAAGGGCATGCCGAAAGAACTCTACTGATGACTTTTTCCGAATTTGGGCGACGTGTGCGAGAGAATGCCAGTCGGGGTACGGATCATGGAACCGCAGCACCTCTGTTTTTGGCTGGGGGACGGCTAAAGGCAGGCCCTCTCAATCAACATCCCGATCTGTTAGATCTCGAACAGGGAGATCTCAAACATAACATTGATTACCGCAGCGTTTACGCGACGGTGCTCGAAGATTGGTTAGGGGTCGAAAGCACCGAGATTCTCGGGCAACCGTTCAAGAAACTGAATCTGTTTATTTAGGCCTAGGCAGACCAGAGCATTAGAAATTGACTCGAGCAATTGGTCGCAGGAAACCGAGAGGTTGCTCGTGCAACTTCGTAATCCTATTTTGTCATTATGACGACCGACTGGCGTTGTTGCTCACAGGGCAAGATTTCATGGATGGTGAAAAACTGGCTCCAAACCTCTCTTAGGTAGCAGTTGGAGTGAAATACTTGAGCTCGGTAAGCCCCTTCGTCTGCGAAATAATATGCAGTTTTGCCAACGGGCATCGGCTGCTGAAGACGCTCTAGGGTAAAGCCCTCGCGACGAAGCATCGAGGCAACTAATCGATTAGCGGGATCCAAATCGCTCATGGCCCGCCAGGTGTCTTCATTATGTACGGTGAAATAGGCCATTCCTCCGGGGCGTAGAACGCGTCGCATTTCTGCCAACCAACCCGTCTCGGTTTCGTCGATGTGCGTAAAAACCGAATATGCGGAGATGAAATCCAGGGAATTATCGGCGATCGCAATGCCGGGCGTCTCATTAACTGCAATCGCCTTGGGATTCCGCGGGAAATGAGCACTCAGCCAGTCAATGTGTTTGGGATTAATGTCCGCTGCCCACACCTGCACATCATCCATTTGGCAACGGAAGTGCCGGGTAACCCTGCCCGAAGCGCAACCAAAGTCCAGCATGTCGCTGATCTCGAGCTCATATTTCTCGATCACATTGAGTGTTTTCAGGTAACACTCTAGACCATTGAGCCAATAACTTGCGTCAGAGCCGACGTGGTATCCCTCGCGATAATCGTCCGCCGGTAGAGGGAAATTATCGCGTAATACCATCCTGCGAAAATCGCGATCACGAATGATTTCGGGTGGAAAAAGGTGGGGCCGCTGGCGGATGAGGCGTGCGTCGTAGGTTGTGATCGCCGGTCGTTTGGCAAGTTTGACGTCAGAATTCTTGACGTCAGGATTCGTTTCCTGATCCGCGGTCTTTGAGTCAGCCGCAGAATGTTTGACTTGTTCAGCCATTTAAGAAGCTCGCGTCCGGCCGATTCAGCCCGTTAAATTGGAATCTTTTGTCTGAGGCATCCATCCCCCCCGCGATTTTCTTATCAAGCGTCAATGATCGCTAGACCGATTAGCCCATGTGGGGCGGAAAATATTCCGATTATGGGGATTATGAGCCAATGCTTCTCGGCAATTGCTGAGGTGCGAGGCGTATTTGATTACGGAATTTCAAAAAACGCGGTGAAAACCCCTTAAAACAAGGTATTCTGAAGAGATCGCCGAGGCGGTGCCGGATACAACGGGGCAAAGGATTCCCCGCGATTTCGTTGACACTTTTTTCCGAAGTCAATTATACTGGCATCGAGCGGTAAGACTGGTGAGCTGGGGAGTTTGCGTTCTCGGAGGAATTCGAGTTTTCTCCAGCCCTACACCTGAATCGATAAACGCCGCGAAGTATTATTAGTAAGTACGACCAACTGACCTGACTTTATTGGGGATTCGCAATGAATCTTGTGGGCAAAATCATCACGATTCTGATTCTCTTGCTGAGCGTTTGCTTCATGGTAATCGGTGTGATGGTCAACGCATCTCATCAAAACTGGAAACAACAGGCGATCGATAACAAGGAAGAAATTCAGGCATTGGCTGCCAATCGCGAGCGAATCCTCGGGGAAGCCAATGTGAAAAACGAGCAGATCAAAAAGGAAAAGGTCGCTCGTATGATTCGTATTCAGCAACTGGAATCTCAGTTGCAACAGGCGGAGCGTGATTTCAAAGCTGCTAATGAAGCATTGAACACCGAAAAGGTAAAAGCACAAGAATCGTTTATTGTCGTGAAAGAGTCGGAAAGTCGCATCAAGGAACAGGATGGACTGATCGACAATTTACAAAAGCAGTTGAGCCTGCTGACTGAGTCTGTTGCTGAGCAACGAGGTAAGGTCACTGATATGACGGCTCAGATTTTTGAACTCAATTCAAAAAAGGTTGCATTAGAGAACATGCGATCAGATTTGGTCGCCGAAAACGCTCAACGCACCAAAGTCATGAACGCCAACGGGTTGGATAAGCACGACTTAACCAATCATATCCCACGAGATTTGAAGGGCCGAATTACGGCCATGGATGGAAAGAACATCGCCATCAATCTTGGGCTCGACGATGGACTTCGTCGTGGGCACAGTTTTGACATTTACCGCGGTGACACTTACGTGGGTACCGCAACGGTATTTGAAGCACAAAACAATCGTTCGGCCGCGCGGGTCGACTCTAATCTGACGAAGGTACCTGTTCAGGTGAATGATCAGGTCACAACTAAGTGGATTCTGCAAGACGCCAGCAATCGTTGATAAGCAAATAAGACAAGGAATTATTCAGAATGTCTGAACCGAATTTTGAAGCCTCTGAACCGATTGGCGATACAACCTTTCAGTCGCCTGCCGTGGTAGTCCGGAAACAGAGTTTTTCTATTTACACGGTGATGTTGATCATTGCCTTAGCCTGTTTATTGATCGGCACGATTATGCTGTTCAATAACCTTCAGGAATATGGTGGCATCACCGACAGTCCCTGGAAAACGACTGAGGGCAAGCCGAGACAGGTATTGGAAATGTTTAACCGGTTTAGTGTCTAAGCAGGTTTACGAGAAAAAAAGTATCAAACCCCGCCTTTCACGGCGGGGTTTTTTTATGCGCTGAAAAGGGAAATCGTTCTTGAGGATCGCCGCTTAGAGTCCGTGCCGCAGACAATGCTTCGTAAAACAGGTAATATTAGAGGCGTGTGTGTGGGGCGACGACCTCGCACGAGCGAGTGGAACTGGATGTGTATGGAAGCTGGGGCGTGGACAAAAATCAAATGCCTGATTTGCAGGCCAAAATTGGCAAACTCGAGGACAACATCGCCAGCGTTGTTTTAGGAAAACGCAATGTTGCGAGGTTGTGCTTGGTCGCTCTTTTTTCCGGTGAGCATATCCTGCTTGAGGACGTGCCCGGTGTCGGCAAGACGCTGATGGGAAAGGCGTTGGCGAAGAGTATCAATGGTGATTTCTGTCGTTTGCAATTTACCCCCGATTTGTTGCCGAGTGACATTACGGGCAGCCTGATTTACCATTCTCAAAACGAAGAATTCGTTTTTCACCAGGGCCCTATTTTTAATCATTTTGTCCTGGCGGACGAAATCAATCGCGCTCCCCCGAGAACACAGAGTGCCTTGTTGGAGGCGATGAGTGATGGGCAAGTTTCGGTGGATGGAAAGACGCACTCCCTCCCTCAGCCTTTCATGGTGATTGCGACGCAAAATCCATTTGAATTCGAAGGCACTTATGTTTTGCCCGAAAGCCAATTGGATCGCTTTTTGCTGAGAGTCTCGATGGGCTATCCCGATCGCGAAGTCGAGCAGCAAATTGTGGAGAGTCACCGCTCGGGCGAGCCAGTAGAGCAACTCAAGCATGTGATTGACGGGGCGATGGTGATGCAGCTGCAAGCGGCTGTGCGAGAGGTGAAAATGGAATCCGCAATCACCCAATACATGCTGGATGTGGTGCACGCCACCCGAGAAACACCGGCGCTTGATGTCGGCGTTAGTACTCGTGGATTGTTGTTGTGGAGTCGTGCGGCACAGGCTGCTGCGTTGGTGGAAGGACGAAACTATGTCATTCCCGACGATGCCAAGGGTTTGGCGGTATCCGTGTTATCTCACCGTATTCTGTTGAAGGGCCAGTCCAGTGAGGGGGACCGGCAAGCGTCAGAAGCCATCATTGGGGAAATTTTGAATCAGATCGCAGCCCCCTGATTTTGGAGGGGAGGCCAAACTCTTTCGCCATGAAATATCCACGACGCCACACTCGAATTACCTACGAGGGCATGTCTTTCATGTCTGTGTTGGCATTCATCATACTTGGGTCGATTATTCGCCAGGTAAATTTGCTAATGCTGCTCTCGGGCCTGATGATTGCGCCCTTTTTCTTTAATTGGCGCATCTCAATGAAGATGCTCGAGCAAGTGATTGGGGTCCGCCGGATCCCTCGTTTGGTTTTTGCGGGCAGTCCATTCACGGTGGGATGGCGTTTGAAAAATTACCGCAATCGCATCCCATCTTGGGGGCTGCGTGTTGTGGATCGCATCGGCCGAGCGGACGCCAAATACATGGACCAAGTGACGGTATTGGTCCCCCCCTTGGCGGCGGCCTCCGAGGCCGAGGCGAGCTACCAATGTTTATTGGCAAAAAGAGGAGTCTATCACTTGGGGCCGGCGCAAATCAGTTCCGCCTTTCCAGTCGGTTTAATTCGCTCCAAGATTAAAATCCGTGAAGTCGAGAGCTTGTACGTGGCGCCGGCCATCGGTCGTCTGCACCGTTCGTGGAACCAAATGACGCAATCGCTCAGTCGAGGGGAAGCTAAAAAGCAGCGTCAGCATCGTTCCGAAATCGGTGATTTTTATGCATTGCGGCCCTGGGTGACGGGAGATAATCCGAGGCAAGTTCATTGGCGAAGTTCGGCACGGCACGGCGAGTTGATGGTGCGGCAAAACGAGCAGCAACAGGATCGTCGGCTTGTGTTTATTCTGGACCTGTTTGAATCTGCGAATGCCGATTGCGATATCGAAATGGCCCTCTCTCTGGCGGCAACCGTTTTCAAAAAGTATGCCTCGGGAAGTGGGCAGCCGGCAGCGGGAGTGTTTGGAAATCAACAATATGTGTGTGAGCAACTCAATTCAACTGCTTTGCCAGCTTTGATGAAAGTGTTAGCAACCATTCAGCCAGCCGCAGCGAATGGTTTTCAAGAAAACTGGGAGTCATGGTTGCAAATCCCTGGTCCGAGACGCTCGATGGTTGTGATCAGCACACGGAGTCAAAAAGAGGCTTTCGCGAATGGTGATATGTCGTCGTTTCGTGGTAAATGGATTGATCTGAATCGGGAAGAAATTACGCGTTACTTTCAACCGCCGACGATTGAACCTGGCGAATTTATGAAGCAGATTGCCAAGCGGTCGGAGAGAGACGCATGAGTGTCGAACGCATATTGCCTTTCTTGATTTTGGCGACGGTGGCCCTAAGTGGTCTATTACTGGGAATGGGGCAAGGCGATTTTGAGCCTTTCTTTGTGGCTGTTTTGGGTGTTAGTGCATCGACGATTTTAGTTGATTGGCTGAAGTGGTTTCGCTTGCCCAACTGGGCCGCCAATTTATTGGCTATCTTGGTGGCGATCGTCACAGTTTCCAATTTCTATTTCACGAATGACAGTGTGCGTCACTTGCTGGGTGTCGGGAAATTGTTGGTCTATTTGCAGACCATCCTGACATTCCAAAGGAAAAGTGCGAGGGTTTATTGGCAAGTCTTGGTGCTTAGTTTGTTGCAAATCGTTGTGGGAGCGGTTTTTAATTTGGGCTTCGAGGGCGGAGTTTTATTTATCATCTATATGATGATCGCGGGTGTCACCATGATGGTGTTACATCTTTATCAGGATCGGCAACTGGTCAAACTTCAAAACGAATCCTCTATCAGGCTATCTAGATCTTCCCGCAAAATCCAAGCGAATGCCGTTTGGACCATCAGCACGAAACCTGCGCTGCAGCGGGGGGTCTTGCGACGCATGGTGGCGGCTTTTTTGATATTCGCATCGGGGGCGCTATTCTTTTCCGTGCTGCTGTTCTACTTTTTACCCCGAGATAATACCTCCTGGGCTGGTCCCCAAGAAATCCCGATGCAAGCCACGGGGTTTGATGAAAAAGTAAGTATGGACCACTCGGAACTTATCTTGCTTTCCAGCAAATTGCAGATGAACGTGAGGTATTGGTATCCGGGCGATGAACAAAAAATATTTCGTCCAAGCCGGGAACCCTACCTTCGAGGAATGGCACTCAGCAATATCGAGATCGATGGCAATCGCACGAAATGGGTCGCCCCGCCCTATCAAATTTACGCTTCGGATTTTCGTCCCTTGAAAATGGGAATATCTGATCGCTGGGTGACTCAGGAAATTGTATTGGAACCAACCGATGACCCGTTGCTTTACACCGCGATGCCTCCTCACTTTACCAATGATGGCGAGTTCCTTACGGATTACGAGTGGTGTTGGCCATTAGGGGCGCTGACGCGGCAACGGTCGGCAGAGAAGATAACGCTGTCACATTTTCGTTATCGTTTGCAAATACCGATCCTCAGCAGCGGTGAATTTTTTTCCGCTTATCCCTATTTCGCTCGAGACGGGAGTGTGGCATTGACCATGGAGCAGGATCCCGGCGTTTATAAATGGTACACCTACTTGGATCGCAACCGTTATCCCACCCTCGTGCAGGTAGCAGGTGAGATAGGCGAACGAGTCGCTGACGGTAACCATAATTCCATTGCTCGCCAAATGGAGTCCTATTTTCGATCAGGCCAGTTCTCTTATACCTTGGATTATCGGGACATTGATCGTGACGAAACTCTTGATACGGTGGAGGATTTCTTCGCCAACTATCGCGCGGGACATTGCGAGTATTATGCATCCGCGCTGGCATTAATGTTGCGCAGCCAAGGCATTCCCAGTCGCATGGTAGTCGGGTATCGCGGCGGAGATATCAACGGTTTTGGTGGCCATTTGGATGTGGAGGCCAAACATGCTCACGCTTGGGTGGAGGCCTACATTCGGCCAGAAGATTGCTCTGATTACTTAATGCAAACTGGACAGGCGAATGATACGGGAGCGTGGTTACGACTGGATCCCACGCCCTCGCTCGATACCAATGATGCGGTGACAGGTGCTGACGAGGCGTTGGATTTCGCCAAAAGTCTATGGCGAGATTACGTGCTTGGACTGCAAGCGGATACACAATCACGGATCGTATCGGCGGATCAATTGAATCTATCGGGGGCTTTACGAGTTCTCGATCTCGATTGGTGGCAGAATTCTCTCAATCGATTACGGGAAGATCTGCAGGAACCTAATGGTTGGAAGCGGTATGCGGTACCTATTTTTATCATCACGATATTGGTCTTGGGGTTAGTGATCTATCTAAGAGAGCGGTCCTTACGGAAAAATCCAAAGAAAAGGGCCGAATACGGAAGTTTACGTGGGGTCCGACGAGGGCTGGCACGCGCCCTGCATCTGGTCTCTCCGAGGCTTTCAGATTGGGTGGTACGGGAGTTGGGGCGCTCAGCCGACGACGTTCCCTTTTACCGACAGATGTTGAAGTCTTTGGAACAGGCGGGGTTTCATAAACTACCGCAACAGACCCACCGTGAATTTGCCGAGTCCGTGGCCCGTGGGGAACCGAAAAACGAGCCCTTAAATCGCCTCGGAACTTTGACGAAAACCATCACAGATTCCTACTACCTCGTACGCTTTGGTAATGGGAAGCTGGACGAACAGCAGACTAAAACGGTGGAAATCGCATTACACGACCTGCAGGAATTGCTTCAGCAGACTGCTAACTCATGAAAATTGGAATTGTTGGTTATCAAGGGTCCGGGAAATCCTCTTTGTTTCATTGGCTGACGGGTGTTCCGCCCGATCTGTCGTTTGCTCATACGGGTTAAGCGGCCACGGTTGAGGTGCCTGATGAACGGAAACAACAGCTTTCGGATACTTACGAGCCCAAGAAAATCACTAGGGCTTCTCTGAATCTCGTGGATACTCCCGGGTTGAGTCGAGACCATGAAGGTGCTGCGAGCAAATTAACGCTGATACGTGAAGCGGGTTGCCTATGCATCGTGGTGGGGGCTTATTCTGGTGCGGAGGTCGAGAAGGATCTTCGCTCTTTTGAAGAGGATTTTCTGATCGCCGATCTTGATCTGGTGAATAGTCGATTCGAAAGACTTAGAGACTCAGTGAAACGCCCACGCCCCAATCGCGATAAAGAAATTGTGGAATAGGAAGCTCTGGAACCGTTGTTGGTGGCGTTGGAATCCGGCCAATCGACTCATGAGATGGAATTGAGTGAGGAGCAAGGTCGGGCAATCAAATCATTTCAGTTGTTAACGCGCAAGCCCCGCATGTTTATTGTTAATACCAACGATGATGAGCTACCTTTGGAGGAACCAGTACCGGGTCACTCGTTACCCGTTTGGCGACATCCTGCATGTTTTGTCGAGTGCTTGATCCTTCACCACTTAGGATATCACTTCCGCCTCTTTTTATTCCGAGGCGGGAATCCCCGTTCTGATCAAGTGTTTTTCGATCTCCGAAAAAATGGCGGCTCCGACCATGGGCTTACCGCCACGAAATTGGGCCACGATTTTTCCTTGCGGATTAATGATGTCAACCTCGTTGGATTCAGAATTCATGGCCTCGGGGCCGTTAACGATGACTAAATCACAAGATTTTTTTTCCAGTTTTGTGATGGCTTGGAAATGGGCATCCTCGGTCTCCAGGGCAAAGCCCACAACCCATTGATCGGGCCGTTTATGTTGCCCAAGATGGGCGACGATATCTGGCGTTTGCACGAATTCCAACGTCAAAGGCTCGCCAGTCTTTTTGATTTTTTGATCCGAGACGCTGCGGGGTTGGTAATCGCATGGTGCCGCTACGCCAATCATACCATCACTCGAATCAAACTCGGCTAGGCATGCTTCCAGCATTTGCTGGGTTGTCATCACAGGAATGACTTTGGCGGTGGCTGGATACTCAACCGCCACAGGGCCGCTGACAACACAGACCTCGTGTCCGGCCTCAATGGCCGCTTGGGCGATACATCGTCCCATTTCACCACTCGAGGCATTTGAAATAAACCGCACGGGATCAATATATTGCCGAGTCGGGCCGGAGCTGATCAGTATCTTCGCCATCGGCGACGTCCTTTTTTTGAGTAAGTCCGGTAATGCGAGGCCATTTCGCCTGCAAATACTTGCGCTTGGCTAGTTGGATTTTTTGAGTACGGAGACGATCTGTTCGGCTATTTCCAGAGGTTCGGACATTCGGCCCGCCCCTTTTTGTCGACAGCTCAACCAGCCTTCATTGGGCCCAATCAGATGAACGCCGTCCGACCTTAACGTCTCAATATTTCGTTGCACTGCGGGCTTTTCCCACATCTCACAATTCATGGCCGGTGCCATTAAAACGGGACCCTGAAAGCAAAGGTAAAGTGTGCTGAGCAGTGAGTCGGCAAGCCCGTTAGCGGCCTTGCCTAAAAAGTCGGCGGTCGCCGGCGCCACGCAGAGTAAATCGGCATCTCGCGCAAATTCAATATGGGGCCCAAGAGGGTGGGCGTCCTGACCAGCGAAAATCTCAGTATAGACGGGACGGCCGGTCAAGGCCGCCATGGTTGCCTGCCCGATGAATTGGTGCGCTGAGGGGGTCATGACCACACGGACACCGTAATTGGCCTGCACCAAGTGACTGACCAAGGCCGCGGATTTGTAGGCCGCTATGCCACCGGTCACACCCATTATTATTTCCGCTTTTACCATGGCTGCATTCTAATCGGCAAACGGCAATGGGAATAGAAGATGTTTCTGACTTTCGGAAATGTGGATTCGAGGAACCCGACGTCTCCAACCCAGCGTGGCTTTTATTTTCCACGAATTTCGGATTGGACTCCCGAATGCATACGAATCCAAGGTGAAACAGCCAGGGCCGGCAGCTCATTAGCCGCTTTACGGGCAGACTCTCGATCTACAAATAGGCCATAAACGACAATACAGATCATGCATCCACCGTTTCCCATGCGATCTGCACAAGTTCGTTAACGAGTTTTAAAAGTTGTTCATCGTGATAAGGCTTCACAAGGTAATTCGATACCCCAGCATCGAAGGCCAGTGCCGAATGCGAGTCTGCAGAGCGACTGGTGATCATGACAAAGGGGGTGCTCTGGAACTCGGGCTGTTTCCTTAATCGCTTTACCAATTCGATACCGTCCATCCTCGGCATTTCCATGTCACAAAGGAAAATGTCGGGTGGGGTTTCCATCTCATCCAGTTTTTCTAGAGCATCAATACCGTTTTTGGCGGTCACGATATCCCAGCCCGCGGTTTGTAGCAAATGAGTGGTCGCGCGACGAACACTAATGGAATCATCGATTACCATTGCTGTCGGAACTCTCAGTGGATTTCCTTGACGTGTGGCATCCGCAACCTCAGTGATATCGCCGGAATCGCGGCCTACGATATCCATCGGGTCAAGTATGGGAACCACGGTTCCATCCCCTTCGATGGTCGCTCCCATGAGGCCTGGAATCTGTCGAAGGTGGGAGCCAAGGCTTTTAACTACAACCTCTTCGCAGCCTTCGATGGATTCCACGATCACGGCGATTTGGTCGGCACCTGCTTGGATGATCAAAATCAGGGGAGCTTCGTCCGGGTTGGTATAAAGTCGCGAAGGTAATTCTAAATGGTTTGCTAGATCTCGCAGTTCCATCATTTGGTTATCTACCTGCACGAGCGATTTTTGCCCCGAGCGAATGACGGCAGAAACATCGAGGCGTGTGATTTTCCCAATCGCTTGCCGAGGTATTGCGAACTTACGATCGGCGGTTTCCACCATCAGGACTTGCGTTACCCCAACGGAAATCGGAAGCTGGATGGTAAAGGTGGTTCCTCGATTAATTTCGCTTTGCACGCGGATGTTACCGTTGAGTCTGACAACCGCCTCCCGCACAATATCCATTCCCACACCGCGCCCCGAGACATCCGTCAAATTAGCAGCTGTCGTGATCCCAGGCAGGAATAGCAAACGGCATTTTTCTTCGTAAGTCGTGGCATCGTGAAGGCCAATTTTCCCACTTTCGATGGCTTTCTCCCGCAGCCGATCAAAATTGATTCCCCGTCCATCGTCGCTTAGTTTGAGTGTGACTTGGGTCCCTTGATAGAGTGCCTCGAGATGCAATTGGGATTCCAAAGGTTTCCCGAGTCGTTCCCGCTCGGTAGGTGATTCGATGCCATGATCCATGGCGTTGCGGATCAGGTGTTGCAGAGGTGCAATCATTTGATCCATTACCGTTTTGTCGAGCTCCGTGTGGTCACCCTTTACAACCAGTTCGATGCGTTTGTCCAGCTTGCTCGAGACGGCGCGAACCGTGCGTTGAAGTTTGCTAACAACATTAGATAGCGGAACCATGCGAATACGTAGTAAACTGGTCTGTGCCTCGCGATTGAATCGGTCTTGCCGTCGCAATAGACTTTCAAGCTCCATTTTCAATTTGCGCATTTCCCGCGTGATGAACTCAACGTCATTGCACCCTTCGTTGAGCATTTGTGCCAGCAGGTAAAAATCTGAATCTTGATCCAAAGTGCCCAACTCGGTACTAGCTAAAGAATTTTCGCCGATTGGACCGGCAAGCTCATCGTTGAGGAAATCTGCAGCTTCAAGGTTGTGATTCGATTGCAGCTCAAAACTTGCTAACTGCATCCGCTCTAATATGCTGAACGTAGAAGCGATTCGAGCGTGTACATCTGCAAGTCGTTGGTTCATGACTGAGCGATTCACGATCATTTCACCGATGGTCCCAACCAGTTGGTCCAGACGTTTGAGTGGAACGCGTAGAAATTGTTCATCCTGCTGACTCTCCCTTGGAGATTTGCTGACCTTCCATGATGCGGCTGCTGATGGAGTCGCTATCGCACCTGTCGCGGATCCTAGCTGCATTTCATACCGGGTGTATGTGTTTTGTAATCGCGCTGATATCGCCTCCATATCGCCAACATCGTGGGCGGTGAGATCTTGCAGCAAATCAGCAGTTTCCAGTAGCAAATGTCTATGATCGGAATTGATTCCACGCGGTTGCTCTGCAACATGATCGAGGAGATCTTCCATGCGGTGGGAAAGGCGAGTAATGGCCTCCATGCCTACCGCACCCGCTGCGCCTTTGAGAGTGTGGGCGGAGCGCCGTACTTGAGAAACCGCCTCTTTGTTTCTTGGAGATTGCTTTAGAGAATCGAGACTCTCATAAATATAGAGCAGATGTTCTTCGGCTTCCTCTTGAAAAATCTGCTTCAGTTCCACCGGGATATTTTTGGCAGCCTGCAATTGCTGGAGCACGGTTGGAGGATTGTTTGCTTTACCGGAAACCATTTTTTAACTCGATTCCACGTACATTTTTTCAGGGTCAAACGGCAGGCCAGGATCGGTGGGTCTTTGGGCGGACGCTAGCCCGAATCGGGCATCATTGGTTGGGGCGAAGCATTAACAAGGTCAATCGGGGCGGCCGCGTTATTAGCCGGTGATTTTTGATCTCTCGCTTCCAGTTCTAACATTCTGGAAAACTCACGAAGCTGTTCCGCGAATAGGTCCTCGTCCTCCTCAGTGGAGAGTGTTGGTAAGACCCGAGGCTCGATTCCTTTCACGGCGGTTTGGTTTTTTTGTGCGGGAACCTGGAACCGAGTTAAGGTAGTACGGATTTCGTCAGTCATCTGTTCCAGTTGCTCGAGCGCTTGCGAGGCCGAGCGGGTGTTCTCGACTGATGTGGTCGTTTCGTTGCAGATTTGCTGCATCGAAGATGCTACGCCATTAACATTTTGGGCCTGTAAATTGGCCGATTCAGAAACATCTTCAATCATGACCACCAATTGATTGGAAACACTGTCGATCTCGAAAAGTGTTTCACCGGCTTCGGTGGCGAGGCGGGAGCCGTCAACGACCTCACGCGTTGACTCTTCCATATCAGACATCACCTCTTTAGTTTCACGTTGAATACCACGAATTAATCTTGCAACTTGGCCTGTGGCCGATGCGCTTCGTTCCGCGAGTCGCTCCACTTCTTCGGCCACCACAGCAAATCCATGACCGGCATCTCCCGCCATGGCCGCCTGGATGGAAGCGTTCAAGGCCAAGATTGAGGTGCGATCCGTGATGTCTGAAATTAGCTGGACAATTTCACCAATTTCTTGTGAGGATTCGCCCAAACGTTTAATCCGCTGGGACGTGTTTTTGACTTGAGCGCGGATACGTTGCATGCCTTGCACGGTATCGTTGACTGCTTTTAATCCATCGGCAGCAGTTTGCCGCGCTTCCACTGCTACGTTTACGCTCTCCGCAGCCTGCATGGCAACCGCCTGAAAAGCGCGCGTCATATCCATTAGTTTTTTTGACGCATCATTGATCTCATTAGCCGTACGTTTGCCATCCTGAGTGGTAGCGGATGAAAATCTTTGAATACTCGTAACCGATTGGTCGACCTGCTCGGTTGCCAACTGAAGCCGAAGCACTAAAGAGAGGGTTTGATCGGATATGCGATTGAAAGATTTGGCAATTTCACCCGTTCCGTCCGATTTGATCTCCGCCGAAACGGTTAAGTCACCGTCTGCGATCGTACGCAATTGAGGCAGCAGATTCTCGATAGAGCGTTGGACGTCTGCGTTTTCATTGCGTGACTGCACGAGATTTAAGGTGTTATCACACATCACGTTCAACAGTTCTGCCGCATGACCCATTTCATCTTGCGAGAGAATATCGACACGTGATTCAAAATTTCCGTTAGTGATTTGCTGTAGCGCATGGTCGAGTGCTCGCGCCTGACGCAAAAATCCAGAACATATTTTGCTGCCAATGAGCAGACTGACCGCAAGTACAACGAGGGCGATGAAACCGGCGGTGGTTGTTAGGAAACTCCAACCGGTCAGAGCAATGACAGTAGCAAAGGGCAATAGAGCCGAAACTAAAAGCGCGCACCAAAGTTTCTTTTGAACTCCGAAGCGATTGGTTTTGTATTGTGACATGGCAATAAATTACTGGGCCGGGGCGGCCAATGATCTAGGCCGCGACCAGCAAGGAAACTAGCTCATATAGGTGGCGAGCTCGGGGGAGGCGAATAAACGATTTGGGTCCAGCAGCACCACGCTAACTTCGTCAATGCTTGCAATTCCGTTCACGAACATGCATGCTGCAAGAGCGGAGGGTGGCGGGGATATGGAATCGCGTGTAAGGGTGCGAATGCCGTGGATCCGATCGACAATTAATGCGGTGGTCGCATCATGTTGTGGACTACGGACGACGATCAGTTTTCCAGGGGATGTTTTTTCGGCTTGGATTTGAAACAACATGGCGAGATCGGTAACGGAGACGATTTGGCCTCGCAGTACGACGATTCCCTGCAACCATTCACTTGTTCTTGGAAGACGTGTGATGCGGGTGGGGTTAGCCACCTCTTTGATCGTCGTCAGGGGGAGAGCAAAACGTTGCTTGCCGATGACGAAAATGATGTAACGTGAATCATTGAACTGCTCGGTAGACGCCGCTTCCTGACAGGCGAACGCAATCGAACCGGCGTAGGCCAAGCTGGAATTGTCGTGAAGTCGATCCCCGTAGCGTTGTAAGAGTTGTTCGAAAGGATCGATGCCAAATGCGTCGGGATGGACTGGTGAATCGCTCCCCCGTGGCCGCTCTTCGCGTTCGAGTAATTCCCTCAGTTCATCACCGAATGTAGCCATCGCCCGAGCGAGATTGGCATGATCAGCTCCATTGGTGTTTTGCGAATCAGGGGTGTTCTCAGGCACGGGTCTCGCTCCTTCCGGGACTGTGGATCGAATCAAGCGATGGGAATTACCACGATTGATTCAGCTCCGTTACAAATATGACGGTGCTTTGGTCGATCTCGCGACCTAAGTCGGAATCGATCCCTAGAATCATGATGGCGTGATATAAGGTCGCGGCGGTAGCACGTACAAGATGGTCGCCCAGTTTTAGATGCGCTGAAGCAATTTCCTGTGTCTCCTCCGCCTTCAAGAATGCTCGCTTCAGGGCGTTAACGAAAGGGCGTGCTTTCAGTGCCCTGTCATAAGCGATGCTGCACATCGCTGTTTTTTCGATTTCCTCATCAGCCTGCTGAGCCGCATTTCCGCTAAGGTAACTGTTGGCAAACTCGTTAAGTAATACCAGCATCTTTCTGGCAATCCCACCCGATTCGTCGATGTAGTCCACGTGCGATTGTTCGCGCGCTTTGGCGAAAGCGTTTTCCAGTTGACCGATCAACTCGATGCAGGACATGCCCAGCGTCGCCTTGTCAATCGACCAAGTGATTTCAGCGTCAGTTCTCTCCAGCAACAAGCCAGCTGCTTTTGCATTTTCAGCTAGGCGGGGCGTTATTGATTGATTCATTACGGAACTCTGTTAGAGACGGTGGGGGCGTGATTAAGAAGTTTGATGGTGAAGATACTGATTCACCGTTTTTACCAACTCTTCCGGAGCAAAAGGTTTTCCGATGAAGGCGTTACAGCCTTGGATTTTTCCTCGCATCTTGTCGATAACCCCGTCATTTCCAGACAACATGATGACCGGGATGTGGGCAGTTCTTTCGTGTTTCTTTAGAAAGTTGCAGAGCTTGTAGCCGCTCAAGCGAGGCATGTTGATATCTAAAAGGATCAAGTCGGGTAAACGTTCGGCTAACAATTTGAGCGCTTCAACACCATCGGGAGCCGTGACCACGTCGTGCCCCTTTTCACTCAGGGTGATAGAAACCAGTTTGCGTATTGTGGGACTGTCGTCCACGGCCAAGATGAGTGGTTTGCGAATACCTGAAGTAAAATTCGATTTGTCGGTTGCCCTTAAATGCACTTCGTTGTCGAGTAATTGCGATGTGTTCGCTGCGGGTGGAGCGATCGGATTGATCTCGTCCCGCACCTCTTGAGCCAATGACTTAACAAAATCTTGCAGTTGGCTTTCTGCCCCAGGCTCGCCAGCCACTTCTGGCCCAGGAATTTCTTGTTCGTCTACCAACTCCGGAATATTTAACTGTGGCATTTTTGCCCAGAATTTTTCGATCTTAGCGTGATTGGGATCCTCGAATGGTTCACGCTGCGCGGGATCGGTTGGAGTGGCAATTGAATCGTTGGCGTCCAACCTATTAATCTCCACGTCTTCTTCATCGGAGCAGAAGATTCTCAAAGAACCCGGCTCAATGCCTTCACCGGCTTCCGCATCGGTTGTTTGAGACGAATCCAAAATTGGCGTTCGCGGATTTTCGTCGGTTGCTTCCACGGCTAATGGAGCGGGAGAGAGGTCCGATTTTGCCTTTTCAGTCCCTTCTTGATTCTCCTGCCGGAGGCGACACTGCTCAAGCAGTTGTTGTTCAAAGAGTTGACGCTGTAAATCTAATTGTTCGGTTCGTTGTTGTTGCTCAAGTCGTTGTTGCTCCAAGAATTGCTGTTCCAGTCGCTCTCTTTCGACTTGTTGTTGTTCACGTTGTTCTCGCCTTAAACGCTCTTGTTCTTCTCGTTCCCACGCTTGTTTTTGGCGTTCCTGTTCCAGTTGAGCTTCTCGCGCAAGTTGCTCCTGATGTAGACGTTCTTGTTGGAATTGAGCATGGGCGATTTCATCCTGTTCGCGTCTGTCAAATTCAATTTGTTGATGGGC
>JAAEPL010000360.1 GCA_024232675.1 Planctomycetaceae bacterium | reverse complement strand
TTTGTTGAACCGCTCGATCGTTGCCCCTGGAGTGTGGGCAGGATCATTTAAATATCCCCTCGGAGCGCCAATCGATTGTGCCTTTCGACCAGTTGTTTGTGTTTTCCACCAACTTGCGTCCCTCCGAGTTTTGTGATGAGGCGTTTCTCCGAAGGATTCCTTATAAAGTTCACATCCCTGATCCGACGGAGCGGCAAATCTGTGAGCTATGGCAGCGACAAACTCAGACTCATCATGTGACATGTGATGCTCAATGGCTGGATTATTTAATTGAGCATCATTATTTGGCACAAAACCGACCTATGCGATTTTGTCATGTCGATGATTTGTTATCTCAAATCAAAGAATACTCGGAGTTCCACGAGCAGGACGCGGTGGTCAGGGAAGCATCGCTTAACGCTGCCGTAATGAATTACTTTTCGGCCTGCTAAAGCTGTTTAATTGACTCGGTGCGTCCAACGCTCCATGCCATAGAGCGGGGCTTCGATACGCCCCTGTTACGGTTACCTCGAGGGATTGAATCGCGAGGCCGCGAGGATTCCCGTTAGGCAGGTCATTTGAGCTTCAAAGTTGTAGGTCGTTTGCTTAAATCGCATCCCCTCTATTCCCTAGGCCACCTTGCCTAGATACGATGGAGGCTTCATTTGTGCTTGTAAGGAATTCTGATGTCTGACGCATTTACTGACGCTGAATTAGAGGCATTTCTCGACGAATCACTGGACCCAGCACGGGCGCAGGATGTAGAAACTGCTCTAACTGATGATCAAGAGCTACTCTATCGACTGTCACGCATCAATGGACGTCGTGACGCCGGAATGCATACGCTGGGAGAGATTTGGCGGCGGAACCAAATCGGCGTCCCCACGCCGGAGCACTTGGGTAAGTATTTGCTAGGCATTCTCTCGCCAGAAGAGGTCGACTACATCAAGTTTCGCACGGATACATTGAAGTGCCCGTTCACCATTGCCTGTCTCAACGATTTGCAGCAACAGCAAGCCGAGTCGCAGGATAAAACCGATTCCCGTCGGCGGAAGTACTTTAACAGCGGTGCCGGTTTAGTGAAACGCGATGAGTAACCTGCTTTGCAAAGGCTGGTTTTCAGCTTGCAAAGGATTGATTCGGTTGGCTATGACGAGCAGCGTAGCAAGATGTCTTTCATTTCGCGAACGGCGTTCTGGAGCCCACAAAAGATAGAGCGACTAACGATCGAGTGACCAATGTTCAGTTCGTCTATCCCGGCAATCGAAGCGATCGGTTGAACATTGTTGTAGGTCAGGCCGTGGCCCGCATGAACTTCCAGTTCCGCTTTCTTACCATGTTGCGTTGCCAGTACGATTTTAGAAAGTTCTTTTTCACAATTAACGCCGGTCGCATTGGCGTAAGGCCCTGTGTGAATTTCAATTGCGTCGGCACCCGCGGCTACGGACGAATTGATCTGATCGGCGGTGGCATCGATAAAAAGGCTAACGCGGATACCAGCTGTTTGTAATTGCTCTACTGCTTGCTTGATTCGGCTTTCATTGTCAACGACGTTTAGGCCACCCTCGGTAGTGACCTCTTCCCGACGTTCTGGAACCAAACAAACCTGTTCCGGTTGAAGGGCGCAAGCGATGTCGATCATCTCCGGAACCACCGCGCACTCAAGGTTCAGCTTGACCGTGACGGTATCCTTGAGAACTCTCAAGTCGCGATCTTGAATGTGTCTCCGATCTTCTCGCAGATGGACCGTAATGCAGTCGGCTCCACCCAGTTGAGCCAAAGCCGCTGCCCAAACCGGATCGGGTTCATTGGTTTGGCGAGCCTGACGCACGGTAGCAACATGATCGATGTTTACACCAAGGGTAGCCATGAAAGGGTCTTCTCTTAAGTAAGTGGATTTTCGAACTAGTTGGGTTAACGGATTATCAAGCAATTTGGGCAGGTCGGTTCTGCACCGCAGCCTTAAATATTTCCAATGGGTGACCGAAGGCCTCGGGCAACCGTGCCACGATCTCGTTGGCCTCATCCTCGTCGCTGCACCAAGCGAAAACCGCTGGGCCCCACGACGACTGTCCTACCCCTCGGGCTCCCAGCCCCAGCAAAGCGTTGACAACCCCAGTGATCACCGGACCGTTGTAAACTCCCCCTTGGACGTCGACGTAGTACTCGCCTGATAACTTTCCGTAGGCGTGCACGGATTCTGCAAAGCCCTCAAAGTCACCGTTTTGAGCGGAGGGCAGAATGCTGGCGGTAATCATTCGCTCGAGTTCCGCCGCCCTGCCCTGCTTGCCAGAGTCGATAT
The DNA here is from genome assembly GCA_024232675.1 of Planctomycetaceae bacterium. Taxonomy (GTDB): domain Bacteria; phylum Planctomycetota; class Planctomycetia; order Pirellulales; family Pirellulaceae; genus CAJQPP01. The sequence goes on along the minus strand of JAAEPL010000360.1, from coordinate 3,994 downwards.
TAGCAAACGCGGATTCTTCCTGTAAGCCAAATTTTTTCGCTGCCTGCCTCGCGACCGCAACGATCACTCGCCAGTTCTCCGGTAAGCCTGTTTGTTTGATCAACGTGGTTTTGCCATCGCCATCGGTCCCATCCACAATCAAGCCGCCATTTACAAACCCAAACGAACCGACCATCGAGCGGTTACCTCGGAAACAAATGGTTGCCACGTTTTGGGCTTCCGATTCGTCTAATCGAGTGGCCTGGCCAGAAACCTGGTTGAGTCCGTGGGCAACTGCGTGAGCCAGTTGCGTGCCACTGCCGAATCCGGCGTGTTCCGGCGGTTGTCCCACCAGCACCATTTCACGGTTGGGCAGCGGTTTCCCCGTATGGGTGCTCCAGGCATTCGCGAAAATTTCCAGCCGCTCAGATCCAGAGGTGCTAAATTTCTCGGCTGGACGAAATTCCAAACGGGTACATGGCTCATTAAGCATTACCCCCACGCCGTTGATGCAATTCCGTGATCCTGGCTTGATCCGGGTCAAGCCAAAGTGCAGACGACTGCCCGTAGATACAAAGGTGGTTTCGGTAGTCATGGAATTCATGGTTGCGAGGCCGCTTTCCGACAGGCATCTACCCCGTGTTCCGCTAAAAAAAGTTCCAGTGTTCGAAAGGCAGCACGTTCCTGTTTTCCACCTGTTTTGAGGACCATTTTTTCCAAATCCGTCATCTGGTTGCTGATTTGCTCTGCCGGAAGAAAATCGACGCGGGTGGCCAGGATGCTCGCTTCGAGAACCGCATGCTTGGCACGATTGAAACCAATGAAATCACGAAAACGATGGGTCTGAACGGTGCGGCATTGCACGGCAGCTCTATCCTGAGTCGCATCCATGCCAGTCGCCTGGAATTCATAACATCGGCAACAGTGGCTTAGGTATTTCCCAGTGATACTTGTTGTCGGTGTCAATTCAACATCGCAGTGCGACTTGATCGCCGCCAAGGCAAACAGCATCACATCGTCGGTGATATGTAAAACGCCCTCGGGGTGCTGCTTCAAATTTTTCCAAGTCTGCGAAGTCCGAAAGGGTCGCAATTCGAATTGGCCCATGCTGGGATCGCTGCAATACGGCCCCATCGGTGCGATGTTGGTCGTGCCGTCTTGATTACGAGTCGTTACGATAGCTTCCAGAATCATGATGGATATTTGATGCCTGCGTAGGGATGCCATTTAGGGTCGCTGGTGTCGGCCTCAAACACGGGTGGGTCTTCGGCCTGAGATGCCAGCTCGTTTGAAAGGTGCTCCAGCCGCGCTTCGTCGCAATTCATACCTGCCAAGCGAATAAAATTTCCGAGTAATCGATAGCCGCATAAAGTGAGAATTGACTCGGGGTGAAATTGCACGCCAATCACTGGGAATTCGCGATGGCTGACACCCATCACAATACCATCTGCAGATTGAGCGATGACCTGCAGTGGTTCTGGTAAGGTCGTCGTTTCCAGCACCAGCGAATGATAACGACCGGCCATGAAAGGACTCGCAATTTTCTTAAATAGCGGGTGCCCATAATGCACAACAGAGCTGGATCGTCCGTGCCGTGGTTCGGTGCGAGTGATGCGACCCCCCAAAGCCTGACAGATCGTTTGGTGACCGAGACACACACCCAAGATGGGAACGGAAGCCGCAAATTTTTCGACTAATGAAAGGCAGATTCCCGAGTCATTGGGTGTTCCCGGCCCGGGCGAAATGACGATGGCCTGTGGTGCTAACGAAGTGACTTCGGCAAGGGTGATTTGATCGTTTCGTACAACGGTTACCTGTTGGCCAAGTTGCCGCAGATATCTCGCCAAGTTGTGAGCGAAACTGTCGTAGTTATCAATCAAAAGGATCATGAGCGAGAGCCTATCAGAGGGGCTGAGGAGGCTTCGACTGCGTTTAACATCGCGTGGGCTTTGGTCCAAGTCTCCTCGTATTCGAGTTCGGGAATACTGCCCGCCACAATGCCACCACCGACGGGTATGGTCCAGTACCCATCTTTCGCTGTGATCGTTCGAATCAAAATATTGAGATCGGTATTCCCGTTGAAGCCCAAGTATCCCAGTGAGCCACAATACGGGCCGCGGGGGTGAGGTTCCAGTTCAGCTATGATCTCCATCGCCCTCACTTTGGGGGCCCCGCTGATGGAACCGCCCGGGAAAACGGCTCTCAATAAATCTGCCGGCCGTACATCGGATCGCAGTTCGCCTTGCACCGCCGATACCAGGTGAAGGACGGACGCGTAGCTCTCCAATTGAACGTACTGCGTCACTTCTACCGAATCATCCTTACAGATTCTCGAAAGATCATTTCGCATTAGGTCCACGATCATCACATTTTCGGCTCGATCTTTCTCGCTAGTAAGCAGTTGTTGGCCAACATTGATATCGACCTCCGGATGCTTGGTACGCCGGCGAGTCCCTTTGATAGGCCGAGTCTCTACGATCCGGTCCCTAACGGAAACGAGGCGTTCGGGCGAAGCGCTGATAACTTGAGAATGCCCTGTATCAAAATAAGCTGCGAAGGTGGCCGGGTTACAGCTCCGCAAATTTTGATAAAGCTCGAGTGAGTGCGAGGTTGCCGGGTGGCAGAGTTGCTGAGCGATATTGACTTGGAAAATATCTCCGGCATGAATGTGGTCCAAGGCTTGGCGGATAGTCGCTAAGTAGCCGTTGCGATCAAAATTACTCGTCAGATTGTTTTGAGTCGGGCAAGGATACCACTTTCCCGGTGGGGTGCTTTCACTGGGCGACTGGGAATGGCTCACTGAGCGGACGGTTTGCGGCGGTGCTTGGAGGAGTGCCTCAAAGAGGTGCGCTCTCTCTATTGCCCTGCTCTGCCGACTTTTCGGTTCCCGCTCGGGAGCTCCCGTGGAAATAATCCAGCACTTGTTTGATTCATGATCCCAAGCGATGACTACATCATAGAGTCCCAGGGAAACGGCAGGGTCTTGGACTTTAGCGGCAGTCTTTATTCGCTCAATCGAGGCGTTGAATTCATAACCGAACAAACCGGCAACACCGCCTTGAAAGGGGGGGAGTTCAGGGAGGGTCTCCAAGCTGAATTCCAGCTGTTGATTTAACCAACTAAATGTCTGCGACTCGCCTTCGGGGCCGGGTTGGAACCAATCGACTGGATCTGCGGAAAGGAATGAAAAACGTCCTAGTCTTGCTTGCCGCATTGAGCTTTCCAGCAACAGTAAGTGCGGCAAGTGCGCTAAACGGTTAGCGGCAGCTTCCGGTGTCGGCGGCGCGGATATTTCGATTACAAAAGGACTAGCCTGAGTCATGGGAGAGCGTTGCGCTTAGGTTTTTTTGCGTTTTTGCCTTTGCAGCCGGCGATGGCTGATCTCTTCTACCGTTAGATGGCCCCAACGCAGGGCCTCATCTTGTTCATAGTTTTTACCAAGTTGATTGGCAATCGTCGCCTTGCACATCTCATATCCGAGATAAAAAGCATGGGATGGGTCTAAATTTCGTGGCTCGGAATCCATTAATTGTTGAAACAATTCAAAAGCGTCTTCGTGACGCCAGTGTTGCCCACCCCCCAACAGGTGAATTAACCGTTCACCAGATTCGCTAACATGTCTGGATTCCGCAAGAATACGATAATTGTTATCTCGGATGCTTTCGGCGAGTGCCTGAAGATCGGCCTCATTGATTGACCGAATTTTAGGATCTCGCAAGCAGACTAAATCGGAGATCATGTTTTTCGGGGGAACTTTCTGTTGCACTGCCAAGTGCACCATGCGTCGCGCAATATCGCATTCCTTGACACTGCTGCGGGCCCAATTGATGACCTGAGTTGTGAGGATACTGCGAATCGATAACTCCTCACAAATCGCCAACAGCAAAAAATTGATGCCACTTGAGTCGACATCGCTCAATTCCGTGAGGTTTCCGATACCCATCATTATCTCGGCAGTGGGCCACGTTTTTCTGGCCTCCATATAGCGAGCTAAGCTGGCGGCAAAACCGAACCC
>JAAEPL010000359.1 GCA_024232675.1 Planctomycetaceae bacterium | reverse complement strand
TCCGAGATTGGTCATTTAGCGACGAAATGGGCCTGTTAAATTCTCGAGGCGGTTTAATCGCTTCGAAATGGCAGCATTTGGATTGTAAGAATTGCACATCTCTTGCACTTTTGTCCTACGCGTTCTCCCCCAAAACCGCTTTCTTAAGAATCCGCAGCAGCGTCGATGTGTAGCGTGGCATTTTTGTCCAAGCTGGCAAGAAAGCCCACTGTAATGGCCTGAAATACCGGTTCGATATTGTCAAAATCCCGGTTCTCAGCTTGCCAGATAATTAAAAAACGATGCTCACCGGCCGATAGGCAGCGCATGCGGTTGGCGACTAATAGATCCAGGTAGAAGAAAAAAGTATCGTGGCCCGATGCTTCAAACCCTCCCATCGACTCCTGAACAGCGCTGGTTTCCACGGAGTCGTATTGCTCTTCGAGATTCCCCAGAATCTCTTGCATGAGCGGTTCTCCTTCATTCTGGCGAGCGAAAGCTAGTAACGACCAAAAGGCACCCGAGGGGGCGACGATCTGGATCTCCAAGCCCTGACCTTCCGCCTGGCCTTGTTGGAGAGTCCAGTTTTCGGGGTATTGGATACGAAGGCCGTGCTGTTCAAAAACTGCTGTCACAGTGTGCTTTCAATTGGCAAAGATTATTGGATACGAGGGTTCTGTCGGATCGATATATTCAATGATACGCAGGGCTGCTACTCTCGCCCACCGGCCTCTTTCAACGGTCTGGTGTATTCTTAGGTTTCATGGTGAACGATTTGAATTTTCGCCAACGAAAAATTCTCTTCTGCTCGGTACTGGCTGCTCTGGCGGCTTGTAGTGGGTGTCGTACGATGCGTAGCGGCAACAATCCAGCGAATGTTACTGACGCCCGCTTGTTGACACAAAACGGCATGAACGCCATGCACTATGGCTATACCCAACAGGCTGAATCTCTACTCAGCCAAGCGGTGGATAAATGTCCCAGTGATCAGCGGATTCGCCACCATTTGGCATCCGCGATGGTGAAGCAAGGCAAGTACGACGAGGCCATTGCTCAACTGGAAACCGCGGTGCAGCAATCTTGCCAGGATGCGCGACTGTTTGTTGACTTGGGCGAACTCTATTTGATTAAGGGGGATGCCACCAAGGCAGCTTGGAATGCTGAGAAGGCTCTAGAGGCGAATCGGCAAAACTCGGAGGCTTGGGTTTTGCGGGGTCGTTGCCATGAAGCCCAGCGTGATGTTCCGTCAGCACTAGCAGATTATCATCGCGCCTCTGGGCTGGATGATGCGAACCCCGAGGTCCAGCTTTACATCGCAAAGGCCTATCGGCAAATGGGACGCCCGCTGGAGGCTTTAACAGCGTTGGAAGTTTACAACGAATCCTTTCCATCTGAGCAAATACCGACCGAGGCATTATTGCTGACGGCGAACACGCTCACTGAGCTAAAGCAATTTCCATCAGCCAAGCAAGCTTTGCAACGAGCTTTGCAACGACCTGATGCTACACCCGAAATCTGGCTCGCGTTGAGTAAATTGCAATTCAATGCGGGTGAAACCATCTCTGCCATTGGCACCGCGAGAGAAGCGATGCTGGTTTTCCCGGAGAACAAGGAACTGGTGAATTGGACGGTATCGCTGGAAAATGCTTCTCCCGCCATTCAACAAACCGCTGCCCGAGCTGGGGCACCTTCCTACTAAGGTGTGTTATCTAATGCATCAGGCCCGCAAAGTCGGACCTCTGAAGATCGATTCAGTGTGGCTGAGAAAAAAGCCGAAACCTATGCTGGGGCCGGAAAGAATTGTCACGGTACGGTCGTTATAGTCCGGATGACCCTCAGGGTTCATCCGAAAACGTTCACCGAGTGGTGATAACTGCCGAATTCGAACGGATCGACGAATTCAGGATCGTAGGCTTTGGAAAAACGTACTCGGAGATTTACATGAGTTTATCTGGACATGCCGACGCCTCGGGGCGAACCTCCATCGATTCTCAATCGGAGATGCTATTCCCGGAACGGCGAGAATCTAACCCTTTATCGCAACCCGTCATCGAGCGACGACAGTTTGGTAACTCTCACAATGAGTTGTCTCCTGAGGCAAGGGCTTTGGGTTTGGCCATTGACCAATACAAATTGGTGCATCGCCGGCGTTACATCACCTACGAAGAGATGTTGAGCGTGGTTAAGTCGCTTGGATATCGACTGGAAAATCAGTCGTAGTTGTTGGTCCGTGCAGAGACGAGAGCGAGCCTCCCAGCAAAGGGCTCATGAGGGCATCCAGGGTAATGATGCCCAAGCAGTTCCCTGTTTGATCAACAATTTTTGCCATCGATTCCCCGCTGCTTTGCAATTGCATGATTGCCTCTCCGTAGGACTCACTTGCCGAAATTTCCAATAAAGGATTGAGGAATTTTGTCATGCTGGAAGCTTGGTCATTGATGACCAGTTCGACGGTCTTCAGGTAGCCTACTAATCCTTGGTCGCGTTCATCGACGACAGCGATCTCTGTCATCTTTAGTTTGTTGGCTCGTTCCAACGCCTCCCGTCGCGTTGCATCCCGGTGAATTTTTGGCACGCGTGCCAGTGGGGTCATTGATTGAAGCACCGGTCGCGTGGCCAACATGAAAAAATTCTGCGCTAGTTGCAGTTGGGTGGGATGTAGGATGCCCGCGGATTGCCCTTCTTCAAAAACGTCTTGCAGCTCTTTTCTTGCTAACGCCAGTCTCACTTTTTCAGGCGACTGGCCCACAAACCACTCAAGCATTCGCCCGAGTAGCCAAAGTAAAGCGGACAGCGGCGCAAACAGGAACGCGAAAAATAGAAACCAACGACTCGCCAACCGCAGTAAAAAATTGGGTGCTTGATAGAACAGGTTCTTGGGCATCAGTTCGCCATAAACGAACACCAAAGGTGAAAAGAAAATGGAAGCTGCTACTTCGGTTACGGTTCCACCGCCTAAGACCTGCTTGCTTATCAGAACGACCGCCAAGGATGTAATGTAGTTTGCAGTATTGTTGCCTACCAACGCAGTAGCCACGAACAGGGGAGGGCGGTTGGTTAAATAAAGCATCCGTCGTGATACGCGGTCCCCCTGCATCGCATCCATCACAATTCGCAGGCGACTGGCGCGATAGAAACCGGTTTCGCTGCCGCTGAAAAAGGCACTCAAGGCCAGTCCGCCAAAAAGCAGAAGAATTGCGAAGAGTATCATTCCGTCACCTCATCCGGACGGCTGGGCTGGAAAAGCAATTCGACAAGTACATTGTCTGTTTGTGGGGCTTCGATGACGCGGAACTCGAAGGGCCCCCAGACGCATTGGTCACCGGGTTCAACCAAGCGTTGCATGGCTTCTTGAATGACACCCGTGACGGTGACGTTGCGAGTCTCTGGCAATTCACTGATGCCGAAATGTCGAGCGAGTTGCTTTAAGCCCACCATCCCGGAAATTGCCCAACGTCCGGGGGAAATATGGTGAATGGGATTAAGGTCGAGGAGGCGTTTGCTGCGACTGGGTTCATGTGTGAATACGGTTTCCAAAATGTCTTCAAGTGTGAGGATTCCAATCGTTTCCCCGAATTCATTGACAACGGTTGCTACCTGACACTGTTCGCGTGAGAGGCCTTGCAACGCATCCGCTACGGTAGCCGTCCACGGCAAATACATGACAGGTTGCGCTAGAGAGTCGATGTCCTTCGCTTCAAGACGAGTCACGCTGTCCAAACGAAAAGCTTTTTCGATTTCTTCCGAGTCCGTTTCTGTCACTAGCAAATAACCGCTGGGCGGGATTTTGCCTTGCAAATCAGAAAGCGCGACATGGGGATGGAAAATATCAAAATGGGTGCGTGGCCTCATCCATTCATCAACGCGAATATCACTGAGTTTTACGATGTTGTTAAGGACGGTCTGTTCTTGCCGAACAATGGAATGATCATCGCTACTGATTTGAATCGCGCGCTCCATATCCGCCAACTCGATATAGGGTTCCGCTTGGAAACCTGGCCAAATCAGACGCCGCGAAATTCGGGTAAGCCCACGCATTAATGGCATGACCGGATCGGTCAAACGAACGGCCACGGATAACGGCAAGGCGACTCGTCCCGAGATGGCGAGGGGACGGATTACCGCTAAACTTTTGGGCAACATTTCACTCAGGAAAATAATGGTGATCAACGATCCCAGGGCGAAACTGAAGGCAACGGCTGGCCCGGAAGCCCCTTGTCCTTCCAGCTTTAAGGCGACGACCGAGGAGAGCGCAAAGTAAAGGATATTGACCACTAAATTCCAGAAAAGTACCGCCGATAACAGGCGATCGGGGTCGTTCAGTAACCGGGCTGCGACGCGTTCACCCACGTTGCCTTTTTCAAGCTGGTTCCGTTCCGCGGGACGCAGGTAGAAAAGAGCCGCCTCGCTGGCGGAGAAGAAAGCGGAGAAGCCAATCAGCACCAGCATGGCTGCCAGCCAAGGTAATTGCTCGTAGAGACTAATCATCCTCGTTCTGTCTAACGCGTCCCATGGAAATATTGAATTCTCCCAAGGCAGGCATGATCATCGCTGTGGTTGTGAAGCCATAAGTGAAGGCCATCACTAAGAGGACGGATAGGTACCGCCCCAGCAACATACTGGTGATCGAAAAGAACATGGCTAGTGGCAACAAACCCGATGCCAAGGCCAGCGCGGGCGAGGGGTTACGTGAGCCTAATGCGACATATAGACCAACACCCCCGCCGACAATACAAGCTAGGAATGGTGTGATTTGTGCTTCCACGTTTCCTGTGAAGGAAACCATCATCACCATGGCCGTGACGACTCCCAGAAACAAAAAGAAGACGGTGCCCAAGCTGACGCCAATTGCTTGACGGCTATTGGAATAAATCATCCCGCAGTGTAAGCCCAGCATTGCCACGAAAACGTCGAGTACCAAAATTCCAATCACAATGTAGGTGTAGTACTCCAGCGACATGGTGCCGCTGATCCACAAATACCCACAAAGAACAAGCGGGAGAAGCAGGGCATCAAAAGTCACGTAGAGTACGCCGCCGAGTTTTCCGAATAAAAATTCACGCGGCGAAAGGTCGGTGACCAAAAGTAAATCCAAAGAGCGTCCGTCACGTTCGTTCGTCATCGACGTGACACCGAGAGCATTGATCATGACCAAGCTAAGCAGCATGAATGGCGCCAAGGCCCACGCGGCTGCAGGAATAGAGACGGCGGATTCCGAGCCGCGACGCATGATTTCGCCAGACTGCACCATGTTGAAGAGCACGTAACATACGGTTGCCGCAAATAACCAATAAGCTCCCCGAATGAAGAGAATACGTTTGCCGTAAGCCCAAGTGCAGCATTCCCGCCAAAGCACAGGATTGTCCCACACTTTCCGACTTGTTTGATCGGCCGTCCGCACGCGAGCATCAACGTGGGTTTGGCGAGAGGATTCATCTCGCTGCGAAATTTGCTGCCCAGCACTCGACTCACTCATCATTTCGGTTTTGTCGGTCGTCGTGGTTTCAGAGAAGACCGTATCTTCTTCACCTTGTGCTGCACTTTGTCCAACTCGTACATCGCGACTGGGGTTCCAACGCCGCACAAAGCTGATCGCCACAATATTTAACAGAATGGCCACCCCGCCCATCGTGCAAAGGAAAGGCAAGACACCAGCGGCCCACTCACTGACAACCGAAGGACTGCTGGCAATCAAGATAGCGCGTAAGGGGTTCAAGGCCGTAGCGATTTGATCGGCGGAAATGCTCCCGATGGTGCCACCCCAAGCCGCAATGGCTTCCGCACCACCCACCCAAAATAGAATCGACAGAGCCACGAGTGCCAAAGTCTGAAACGTTTTCTCACGCCACAGTGCGATCGTCGATCCGAGACTGCCAGAAGCGAACGCGGTGACCACCGTCACCGCAAATGTCCAGCCCACTTGGTCAAAAGAGGTTCCACCAAATAAAACGATCAGCATGAAAATGGGGACGGCCGTCAACAGCATGACTCCGATACCCAGCAGACTGGCGAATAGCTTGCCTAGTACTAACTCACTATTACTCAGACGTGTCATTAGTAACAAGATGAGCGTCTGTTTATCTTTTTCGATGGCTACACTGCTGGCTGTCTGAACAGCGGCCATGAACAAAATCAAAACTAATTGCAGGGGCGCAAGAATCTGAAATAAGATCGCACCGAAGCGCGCCATATCCCCCAAGTTCCGGATGACCTGAGTGCGGACTAATATTAACCAAGCGGTGCACATTAAAAGCAGCAAGGAGATCGCGTAGACCGTTCGGAAAACGTAGAGTTTCCTTCGTCGCGGTGCGACTGCTGCTTCACGAGTAAAAACGGGGCCGACCAGCACGACAGGCAGTTCCGGGATGAGTGAGATTGCGGCGGGTGAATTACACAAATAATGATGATGACTGGCGACACGCGTTCTTACAAGTACAAGTTTCCGCAGGCTCACATAAGCACCAGCGATTGACCTGAGCGAGGTTACCAATAATCATCAAATGGACGAGTTTTTGTTCCCGCTACCTGAATCCGCCTCTTTAAGCCCGTTATTTCTAATTACCTGATGTCCGAATTTGGCCCGCAAGTTACCTGGATTCATGAATCCGAGAGCCTACCCAACACCTGCATTACCTGTGGGATGTTCACGGATCGACTTGTAAAAGCTCGAGCCAGGCAACAGCACCAAAAGACGGTTCCAGCGAGTGAATCTAACTCGATGCAGGCCTTGGGTTGCTTGTTGCACCTGCTGGGCCCCCTCGGTTTGATCATCGATGCGATTTTAAGACACGGTGCCACCGGTAATAAAACGATCGAGAAGACCGTTGTCTCTAAAAGCAAGGTCAGCGTGCCCTGTTGTCGATTGTGTGCCAGCCAAAGCACGCCCGAGCCGACCGAGTCCGATATCGCCCTAGGGAAGCATGCTTTTGAATCCCACCCGCGCTTCACGGAACGCCTTAGGGTGATGCGACAACAGGCCGCCGAACAGATGCTGCGTGACGAGTAACGCGTTCTCTGAGGTGTGAAGTTGGGGAGCCGATGAAATGCCGCGACAGGGGGAGTAAGCCAGCGATCTAAGGTGCTGGCTAAATGCCGGCAGCTTTGCCGAGTCTGCAAACATGGAGGCAATTTTTCTGCACAGCACTCGTTTTTATGAGTGTGTTTGTGAAAAAACCTTCGGTTCGAGGCGAATTTGGTAAATTGCGGAGGTTCGTGGGCGAATTGGGGCGTAGGCAAGCAGGTTTTTCGCCCGATAATAAAGTGATCCTATGAAAGCTATTAAATCACTCCGAGGTTTTTTCTTACTGGCGTTAGCCGCGGCGTTGGGGGTTGCGCTAATCTATCTGCCGGGCACGGTAATCAGTCAGTACGAAACAGCTAACGCGTTGGGGCGTATTTGGGGGATTTTATATCTCTCAACCGTTGGAGTGGGCAGCGTCCTGTTGCTGGGGAGCATCGGCTGGACCATTTGGCGGTTGTGGGGACGCAGCTTGGCCAAGCAGCGCAAGCGAATTCGTCAGAATAAAAACCCCAGCAAGATGACTTATGACCAGATGAGTCGCGAGGTCAATGAAAATCTCGAATCGGTTGGCGAATTGGGAGAGGGTGCGGCGTCCTCTAATGTTCAGCAAGAACTCGACCCATTGGTCGATTTGGTCGAGCACAAACGCAAACAACAGACTTTGGAGATTGTCGCCTTTGGAACCATTTCCAGTGGGAAGTCATCGGTCTTAAATCTGCTGGCTGGACGCGATGTATTTGCGACGAATATTCGCGGGGGAACCACAGT
>JAAEPL010000358.1 GCA_024232675.1 Planctomycetaceae bacterium | reverse complement strand
GAACCCACGACCATCAAAATGCCCGGGGGTAGATTTTGGAGGCTACTGATCATAGTAATCCTCCGGTCGTTTGATGATCGGCCTTAATAGTTTGCCTAAAAATACTACTGCGACAAACGCAAGAAAGCCAAACGCGGCGGAATAAAAATACGTGTTTTCAAGCTTGAAATGTGCCGGATGTTTTTCATCAAAAAAGGTGCTGTGCCAAATCACTTCCGCCACTAGGGAAAGCACACATGCGACGACCAAACTGATGATGATTAACTTTACATTGCGTTCAAACCAACTGGGTTGACCGGGAGCCGAAGCGTGTGGAGATGGTGTATTGTTCATGATGTCTGCCCTACCCTTCCCACGTAATGGGCAACAGCCATTCGTAAATTTGCTCAGCTACAAAGAACAACGCCACGCTACCGATAGCCGTAATGCAAAGCGGCACGACGCACATCATGGGTGCTTCCTTGAACGATTTGGGTTTTTCACCCGGCGGCGTCATAAAGCCGCGAATGGGAATGGGCATCAAATAGGCAATGTTTAAGAGCGAACTAATCATAAGAGCTGCCATCAGGGCTAACTTTCCAGATTCCACGGTGCCTAAGGCTAACAGCCATTTGCTCCAGGCACCGCCGCCCGGCGGAACGCCGATAATGCTGAGGGAAGCAATGAAAAACGCACCGAAAGTCAGAGGCATGGCGCGGCCAAGCCCACGCATGTCGCTGATATCTGTTTTGTGGGCGGCGACGTATATAGCTCCGGCACAGAAGAATAAAGTGATTTTTCCGACCGCGTGCATGGCGATGTGCATGCCACCGCCGATGACGCTGACATCGGTCGCCAAGGCTGCACCCAGTGTGATGTATGCCAACTGGCTGACGGTCGAGTAGGCCAAGCGAGCCTTCAGGTTGTCTTTTGTCATGGCCACTAACGAAGCCAAGAGAATCGTCGCTCCAGCTACGTAGCAGAGCCAGTCACTGATTCCCGTTTGTGACATTAGGTCGATACCAAAAATGTAGACACTGACTTTAAGCACGGTAAATACACCGACTTTCACAACGGCCACTGCGTGCAAAAGTGCACTCACCGGTGTGGGCGCCACCATCGCTGCCGGTAACCAGCGATGGAAAGGCATCAAAGCCGCTTTGCCAATGCCGAACGCAAAAAGCCCTAAAAGTACGCCTAGTTGGGTATCCGAAATTTTCCCTTCTGCATGAGCAAGCCCCAGAATGCCGCCCTCGCGGAAATCCAAGGTGCCACAAACGGACCACGTCCAGGCAATGGCCAGCATGAAAAATGCGACGGAAGTCGAAAGCAAGATCCCCAGATAAACGCGACCACCATTGCGAGCTTTCAAATCACCGTGATGAGTGACCAACGGGTAAGTTGAAATCGTCATGGCCTCGTAGGCAACAAACAGCGTGAACAGGTTCGCGGAAAAGGCCGCTGCCATGGCTGCAAAAATTGCAATTGCGAAACAAGCAAAAAAGCGCGTTTGATGTTTCTCGTGATGCCCTCGCATATAGCCAATCGCATAGATCGTGGTCAAAATCCACAAGCCGGACGCGACCAGGGCGAATAACATTCCCAACGGTTCAACTCGAAAGGCAATTTCGAATCCGGGTATCATCTCGCCCAAATTCCATTCGGGACGTTGACCGGAAAAAACCAGCGTGGCTAGGTTGCAGGTCACATAAAATAATATCGAGGAAGTGACTAGCGTGCAGGCTTCCCGAATATTGGGACGAGAGCCCATCAAGCCGACTAAGGCCATAGCCAGCAAGGGGAGTCCCATACCTAATTGAATCATCATTTCAGGAGTCATTGCGTTACTCCCAAGAGGTGTTGGGCGGTTTCGAATGCTACTCCGGCTGAAAACTCAGTCCAAATTCCAAACACAATACTGGCACCCACCACAAGATAGGTGGTGACAAGCATTAATGGGGGCGCCTCTTTTGCCGCCGCGGCTCGTTCGGAGGGCTCGGCAAAATACAAGGTTTCTACGACACGCCAAACATAAACTAATGCTAGGAGGGAGCTTAACAGCATCAGCGTTGCGACCCACCAATGTTGAGAATCAATGGCGGCCGTTAGTAACAGCCACTTGCTCACAAACCCGGCCGTTAACGGAACTCCAATCAGCCCCAACCCGCCAAGCACCCAAGCAAATGAGGTCCAGGGCATGGTTTTTCCGGCCCCCCGCAGGTCTTCCAGTTTGGCAGAACCGAGCCTCAGAATGAGGCAACCGACGACCATGAACAATCCGCCTTTGATCAATGCATGATTGAACATGTGCACAATGCCAGCGGTCAGGCCTGCCGTGTTTGCCATGCTAATGCCGAGAAGCATATAGCCGATTTGGGCGATGCTGGAGTAAGCCAAAAGGCGCTTGATATTCGTTTGATAAATCGCCGCGAGGGAGGCTACAAAAATACCGATCAGTGAGAACGCCATCAGGGCGGAGTCTAACGGCAAGATGTTAAACGCGAAGGTGGGCGTGAAGATTTCATAGACCACTCGAATGAACACATAAACCGATACCTTGGTGGCCGTTGCGGCAATAAAGCAAGTGACGACCGACGGGGCGTAGGTGTAGGCATTCGGTAGCCAAGAGTGTAACGGAAAGACCGCCATTTTGATGCTGAGGCCGACCGTCATAAATGCGAAAGCAACCAACATCGTCCTCGAGCCGGCCCACGTTTCGCCGTCCACAGCACGGACCGCTTCCAATTGCTCAGCCATGTCCGCCATGTTGAGCGTTCCCGTCATTTGATAAAGCAAGCCAATGCCAATCAAGATGAAGGTGGCTCCGATCGTGCCCATGATCAAATATTGGAAAGCGGCCAGCGGGGCGCGACGTGTTCTTCCCAAGCTGATCAAGGCGTAGGTGGAGAGAGACGAGATCTCCAGAAAGACAAATACATTAAACAGGTCGCCGGTAATACAAATTCCCAAGAGACCGGTCAGACACAACAGATAGGTCGCGTAAAACAGATATTGCTTGGATTCTGGGATTTCCGCCTGAACGCTGGTCGGAGAGTAAGTCAGGACAATCGCTGCCAAAGCTGAGACAAACAGCATGACAAAGGCACTTAGGTAATCGACGACGTAAACGATTCCATAAGGCGCTTCCCATCCACCGAGATTGTAAGTAACCGCGCCTTCGTGCATGACTTTCGTCATTAACCAGACGGAGATACCAAAGCAAAGCCAGCAAACGAGCAATGCCAATAACTGAGTCAAACGTCGACTGTGAATCAGCACGCAACAGGGAGCGGCCATCAAAGGGATGGCAATCAGTAGGATCGGTAAATGATGTTCTATCACGATTCTCGATCCAAAATCAAAATTTCGTCTTCCTCAATCGTGCCGTAATCTTCACGAATCCGCACAATCAAAGCCAATGCCAATGCGGTCGTGGCAATTCCCACGACGATCGCGGTCAGCATCAGCACACTGGGAAGTGGATTCGAGTAAATGACATCGTTGGTGCCGGTTTCGGCAAGCGCTTCCAAGGCTATCGCCGGTTCACTCCCCGCGGACACATTTTGTGCGGGGGTATGATCAGCAATTTGATCCAGGAATATTTGAGAGGCGTGGTCCGCTTCATCCGCATGGTCATGCGAATGATCATCATGATGAGCGTCTTCCGGTCGCAGGATCGGTGCTGTGCCGTTATTCACTTTGCCCATGGTGATGTAGAGCAAGAAAACCGACGTCTGGAAAATATTTAACCCAATGACGGTTTTGATCATGTTTTTACGGGAAATTACGATGAAGAACCCGGTCATCATCAAAAAGATAACGATCCAATAATTGTACAAGCCTTTAAACTGTTCCGCGGTCATGGCAAGTTGCAGCAGGTCGTTACTCACTGGCTGTCTCCCTTCCTGCAAAGCAGTAAAAGATCATTAACATGACAGCGGTCACGGTAATTCCAACGCCGACTTCGACCAAAAATATTCCCAAATGCTGCCCGCTCGGTAACATGTGCAAGGTTTGTCCGCCCACGGTAATCTCAGTCAGGAAGTGGTGTTCGAGGACATCGTAGTCCAGGAAGTTCCCGCCCAATAACATCGTGGCGACCCCCGTGCCTGCGTATACAAGGACTCCCAATGCGATGAACTTTTCCACCAGCCAAGGCGGGGCGACGGCTTTCGCGGCAGGTAACCCAAATACCAGACCGTAAAGAATCAATGCAGATGCAAGAATGACGCCCGCTTGGAATCCTCCACCCGGGCCAAAATCACCATGGAACTGAACGTACAGTCCGAATAACACAATGTAGGGGATCAGTATTTTTGAGACGATCCGTACGATTGGGAAAGAGTTCATGCGGTTCCCTCCGTGGTTGAATCATCTGTGTTAGCCGATTTTTTTTCTCTTCTCAAAATCAACAGAACACCAATTCCGGCGGTGAAAATGACCGCAGTTTCCCCGAGGGTATCGTAACCTCGATAGCTTGCTAATACGGCGGTGACGACGTTGGGTAGACCATGCATGTCGGGTTGAGAGCGTTCCACGAATCCGGGATTGGGGTGCGTATGGACCGGAGCACTGGGGTCACCAAAATGAGGCATGTCCAGTGTGCCATAGATCAAGGCGGCCCCTGTGCCGATGACCACTAACAAAGGCACAAAGGGGACTGATGTAGAGGTTTTTTCCGTCTTGCTGGTGAGTGCTAACGTTACCAAAAGAAGAACGGTGGAGATGCCAGCGCCCACCGCGGCTTCCGTGAAGGCGACGTCCGGAGCGTCCAGCAGTAACATCCAGCTGGCGCCTAGGAAGCTGTAAATACCGGTGAACATAACAGCCGCCCAAAGATCGCGAATCCGCGCGACCGTGACCGCGGTTACAGCCAATAAAGTTAAAATGATAATGTCGATATATATCATGGGAGACTATTTGCTTTCAGGCTTTCCGGTGTTATCGAGTTCCGGCCAATGTCCCTGAGCCAACGCCGAATTTGCTAATGCGTGGCAGGAACTGGGGCTCGTAACGAGCAGGAAAAACAGAATCATTATCAACTTGATTGCGACAAGGATACTGGGGGAAAGGCAAATTAAACCTAACACTATCAACGCCGCTCCCATCGTGTCCGTAATACCTCCGCCATGCAGACGCGAAAAGAATTCGGGAAAGCGGACAATTCCAATGCCGCCAATGATGGAAAAGAAAGCGCCCGCAAGGATAAACACCCAGCTTAGAACAGTCAGGATGGTCCAAATCATTGACTCACCTCCTGTTCCAGAGCGGTGTGGTGCGAGAATCTTAGCAGGGCGACCATGCCAATGAAGTTCATCAGGCTGTAAAGCAGGGCCAAATCAAGAAAGTCAGTGCGTTCCGTCAAAAAACAAATCGCGCAGATCAAAAGTACTGTTTTTGTACCGAACATATTGAGCGCCAGCACGCGGTCAAAAACCGTCGGGCCTAGCATGGCTCGAATCAATGCCAAACACATCGTGATCAATATCGAAATCGCGGCTACCAGGAAAATCATCTTGATCGACTCTCCAATGCCTGAACACGACGATCCATATTTCCAGAGATATCTTCTGCCGCGCCTTCAAAGGAAAGAGCATGAATCAAAATTTGATCGTCCTCCATGCTCACGGACACGGTACCAGGAGTTAGCGTAATGGAGTTAGCGAGAATCACCCGCCCTAATTGTGTTTTGGGATGGGCCGTGACGGTAACCATGTTTCTTTGCATGGGCATTTGTGGAGACAAAATCACCTTGGTTACATCCCAGTTAGATTTGGCAATTTCTTTTGCCAACCATGGCGCATAACTAAGGAAGGGCCGCAAACCGAGTTGGGCCGGTGCCCCTTCTTCATCCACAATTTTCATGCGGCGGGAAAGGTACAGTGAAAAAGCGCACGAGATTGCGCCCAATAACAAAATAAAAGGTTTGTCGTAATGACCAGACCAAACCAGCCACACGAGGACTAATGCGATGGCGAGGGTCACCGTATATTTCATATTTCTGCATCCTGCAGTTGCTGAAAACGGACTAATATAGCCCGACGCTCAAAAGTGGTGAAGGCCGAACTAGCGGTTCGTCGTAATTCCCTGAATGCGAGTCTGGGTAGGCTGTGAAGCAGGGTAGCTTGGCGGTTTGGCGGTTTGGCGGTTTGGCGTCGAGTCGATATGCGGAAAATGAGCCATCGGGAAAGCCTGTCTGGCAGCAGGAATCGCCATGGGTTTCGATCGGTTTCGCGGGAAATTACCAATCGATGAAACCAATTTTCAAATCGGTATTCTCCAAACAGTGGTATTCATCGCATAATTGGCAGAAATCATTGCGGGAAACGCAGCGACTCGTAGGCCCGGTTATTTGGCTTACAATAGTGACCTTGGGTGTTTAGAAGCCGTTTCTCATTTCGGCTCGAAAAATGATGGAGATTCCAAACTGGTGGATATTCTGGTTTGGTCAAGGTTTGGCAAGTGCTTGGCTTCGTGGCCACGCATTCGAGACCGTCGTGGTCCGAAAAGAATAATGGTCTTTTGACGCGAGTAAATGGGTTACTTTCCGTTTGGATTCAAACCGATTGAACCATCCACGTGGGCTTATTTGTCTTCGTTGCTTATGCTTGCGCTTTTTTTCAAGTTCAATCGTTTCTGGAGCTTTCGGAACTTTGACCTGATCCTGATCATCTTGTTGGCTCCTGGTCTGCTGATGGTGCATTACGGCACGCTGCAGCAGCAAAAATTAGAACGCGCCACGACTTTGGCGACGGCGGTCGTGCAAACGGAGAATTCCGCGGCAGAGAAATCAGGCACTGTCGACCAAGCTCGACCCGAGTCTGCCGAAACCATTTCGTCTGAGCCAGAGATGGAGTTAGCTGAGCCCTTGACGATGTGGCAAGAGCTTCAGCGATACGGTTATATATGGTTATTTGCGATCCAGTTCGTATGGCTTATACGTTTATTGAACGACCAGTTGTTGGTTCGTAAGCCAATGTTAGAGCCCAACCTGAAACTAGGCGGGTTGGTTTTCCTAACTTGTAGTTTGGCTATTTTTCTTTTCGCGAACGTCTCGTTGAGCGAGCCGGCAAACTTGGCAGGGCCCGAAGGGGCGATGAATCTAGTCAAACGCAATTCCGAGGAAGCGGCGGAGCAACTGCAAAAGTACGGTCCCGGCTATCCTCTGTTGCACGTTATTCCCACCATCCAAACCTTTGTTGATAAATCACAAGGGGGAACGACCGGTGGCGCGGTAAGCGCAATGCCAAGAGAATTTGAGTTAATCGAAGTCGCCAGAATTATGGCAATCTTCTCCCAGATATCGATTGTGCTGGGATTGATTTATGTCGGCTACGCTCATTTTGGCAACTTCCAAATGGGGGTCGCTATGGCAACGGTCTTTCTCATGCTGCCCTATACAGCTCAGTTCGCCGGTGATTCGATGCACCTGTTGCCCGGGGCTTTGTTGGTGTGGGCGATTGCTTGCTACAACCGCCCCTTCGCCGCAGGGGTGTTGATCGGAGCCGCAGCCGGTGTTTGCTATTACCCCCTCTTTCTTTTGCCTTTATGGGTCAGTTATTACTGGAATCGGGGGCGTAATCAATTTGTGTTGGGTGTCTTGCTCGCCATCGCCCTCGTGGTCTCCAGTTTGGTGCTCACCTCGGCCGACGTGAGTGGTTTCCTCGCACAGCTTAAATCCATCTTTGGATTCATATGGCCGCGTAGCGAAGGCCTTGGGGGAATTTGGGCACTAAACTGGGAAGGCTGGTTTCGCTTGCCGATGCTGGTGGGCTATTTCGTGCTTTGTATCTCCTATGCGTTTTGGCCAATTCGTAAAGATCTAGGGACGCTCATCAGCTTGACTGCCGCCGCGATGATCGCTGTCCAGTTCTGGCACGGTGATGGGGGTGGATTGTACATTGCTTGGTTCATGCCTTTGGTTTTGATGATCGTTTTTCGTCCCAATTTAGATCATCAGACGGCCGTGGATGTATTGAAAGAGAAACCTCGAAATGATTCGGCACCTTCCAAAGATGCCGGTTATTCGGCTGATGCGGGATAACGAGCCGCGAAGATACGTCCTGAGTGCGTTGGTAAGCTGCGGTTTAGCGATAACACCCGCTTAACCCTCGATTCTCAAGCCAAGCGAAATCCGCAACGCTTATTTGCCGAATTATCTGATAGGCCCTGTTTTTGTATCGCTCCGATCGCCAAGCGTCTTGGGTATTTCATGCGCAGATTATTGTTCATATTGGGCTCTCTCGGATTTCTTGTCTTCGGTGGCTGGATGCTGGCCAACATGGATAAGATTCGCAGTACCGATGATTTCTTTCGGATTTTAGGCCATCAGATCAGTGAATTAGGCGGCGGGGCGGTGCCTCAAAATGCGCCTTGGCGTAGTCCGGCTGAGCATGTCATTCGGATAGGTTCTTTCAATGCCAATGGCCTAAATGATGCCAAAACAAAAGACCCACGAAATGTTGCCATCATTTCGGAGATCATTAGGCATTTTGACGTCGTTGCCATTCAGGAGTTTGATGCGGCTGACCCTTTTGCCATAAAACGATTTGTGAAAAATCTGAATGCAACAGGGCGGAATTTTGAGCTGGTCCGCGGCACCAGTCAGCCCGGCTTGGCATCGGCACAACAGTCAGTGATTCTCTATGACGCCTCTGTTATCGAGCTTGAGTCGGGGCAGTACTACAATATTAACGACCCCGATGACGTGCTTTTACGTGATCCGTTAGTCGCCTGGTTTCGCACACGCGCAGATACGGGAGCGTTTACCTTTACACTCGTTAACGTGCATTTGGATCCATCGAGTCCGGAAAATGAAATGCGGCAACTAGGCCAGATTTTTCGCGCGGTGCGCAATGACGGACGTGCGGAAGATGATGTCATCTTGGCCGGTGATTTCGGAGTCGGTGGCTTTAAGTTAAATGAATTGGCAGCCAACAGCGGGTTGCAGGCAGTGAATACTGACATGCCTACCAACACCTCCTCTACCAATCTTTTCGATAATTTCATGCTCGACCCTTTAGCAACCAGTGAGTTCACCGGTGAGGCTGGTGTTTTTGATTTCATGAAGCTGTTCAATCTGACGCTCGAGCAAGCACAAGCCGTCTCCGATCATCTACCTGTTTGGGCTGAATTCGATGTTTTTGAGCAAGCGGCGAGTGATCGGGTGGCGGAAATGAGTGATACGGAGCAAAAGTAAATGTCTCCTGGCGAAGTGACTCGGTCTTAAAACCCTCAGCGTTTGCATGATGAGGCGTTGTTTCACTGACCAAAGGCTGTGATTTTATGTATTGCACGGCTAGATCAGGGGGCGGACTCGTGTATCGCCTTGCCCCGATCAAGCCGAGCTTAATAATGTCTTTGCTAACAAAAAAACGGCTCTGTTTGGTCCTGCTATGAAATTATCGTGTACCTCTTGTGGTGATGTGTTCACAATCACTGCCGAACAATTAGGTACGCGAGGGAAATGCCCACATTGCAAAGCCACAATTATCCTTCCAAAAGCTGCCGATAGCAGTGCCTTGGGTGGTGAATTAATACCCCCCAGCATGTGGATGGAGCGTTGGTTCTCTATTTTAGGAGCAGTGTTCCTGCATGTGTTGTTGGTCGGCATGCTCTTTCTGATCCCATACCAGTATTTTTCGGGCGACGATTTAAGTGTTGGAGATGAAGTTAATATTGGCACGATGAATCGAGTAAGTCTGGCGGATTCTGTCGAATCCACTTTGCAGTTGGAAACTCCGCAATTAAACAGCGACGACACTTCGGTTGATCTCTTCACGGAACAGATGCTTTCGAGCTCCAGTTCAGCTCTCTCCTCGCGGCAGGCGATGAACGAGAATGTGTTGAATCCTGGCGGCGGTGCGCAAGGCTCCATTGAATTGCCCACGTTAATGAACATTCAGGAAGAGCAAGCTCCCGGTGGTGGAGAATTCGCAAAACTGATTTCGCAACTGAATCAAAATGGCCTTGAAATCGTCATCGTTTTTGACAGCACGGGGAGCATGGAAGGTGAGATTCAGCAGGTCAAAGATAAGATCGAACGTATGGGGACTGTGTTGTTTCGAATTGTCGAAAAGACTCGAATCAGCGTGTGCACTTATCGAGATGTCGGAGCGAAGTATGTCGTGAAGGGGTTACCTCTAACAGATAACTTGGGTGATATTATCGATTTTCTTGCAGACGTGACTGCGGGGGGCGGCGGTGATAATCCGGAAGCGGTGAATGCTGGACTCGAATGGGCCACGCTGCAAAATCAATATCGCCCCAAGGCTAGAAAAGTCATTCTGTTGTTCGGCGATGCGCCGCCACATGCTGGCGATGAGGATTATTGTCTGAGATTAGCCAGTGATTTTAGACGAAAGCAACAAGGAGTTGTCAGTACCGTTACCTGCCACTCTGAGCAACGTTTACCTTCCTTTGTAGAAATTGCCCAAATGGGCGGTGGAGAGGCTTGGCTAACAAAAAACGAACGCGAAATTATGTCACAGCTAATAGTGCTCGTTTTTGGCAGCGAACATCGGGAAAAAGTCCTCCAAGCGTTTGATCTGCTTGAGCGTTAAGCCAATCTTGCCGTAAAGATGGGCATTAATTCGGCGTTTCTAATATTGAGGAGATGGCACGCGATACACCCAAGAGGATTGAGTCGTCGCTCCATCGCTTTTGAGAAACGAGTAATGGAGCTGAATACACCTGACACGGTAGATTACGTGGGCTTGGGGGCCTTAGCTGTTTAGCGGTATTTGGGCTGTAGTTCCGGGGCGTTTGATCGCTAAATCGCGTTGTTGAACTAATGCACCACAATTATATTGGGGAACTGCCAAGAGACTGAATTGCGCCCTTAACCTGCGACAAACAATAAATGGTCGATCCTATACAAGAACCTGCTGCGAGCGAGACCGGTTCGCAAGTGAACCATTATCGACTCACTCACTTGAAGATGTTGGAAGCGGAGAGCATTCATATCATTCGCGAGGTCGTCGCTGAGTTTAGTAATCCAGTGATGCTCTATTCGGTCGGCAAGGATTCATCAGTCATGGTGCATCTGGCAATGAAGGCATTCTATCCGGCTAAACCGCCGTTCCCATTATTGCACGTCGATACGACTTGGAAGTTTCGTGAAATGTATGAGTTTCGCGAATCATACGCCAAGAATGAACTCGGTCTGGATGTATTGACTCACGTCAATCAGGAAGGGCTCAAGTTCGAGCTTTATCCGCCGGATGACAGTACCAAGCATGTCAGCGTGATGAAAACGGATGCCTTAAAGCAGGCATTAGATCATCATGAATTCGATGCTGCGTTCGGAGGGGCCCGACGTGACGAGGAAAAATCGCGTGCGAAAGAAAGAGTGTTTTCTTTCCGTGATCGCAATCACCGCTGGGATCCCAAGAATCAGCGACCGGAGTTGTGGAATGTCTATAACACACGGGTCAATAAGGGTGAGAGCATTCGAGTGTTTCCTTTAAGCAATTGGACAGAATTAGAT
>JAAEPL010000357.1 GCA_024232675.1 Planctomycetaceae bacterium | reverse complement strand
TTTTGGCAGATAAACGTGTCACCTCGGAATCCGATAGATTAAGATCTTGATAATAAAAGAAGTTTTCAGGAGCAAAATCAGTGTCGACTTGGTTGCGAATTTTTGGCGGGTCATTGGCTTGCCTGGCAGTTTTGGCATTCAGTATCTGCTTATGCCCGATCGAAAAGACGGTGGCGGCGTCCCCTTGGGTGAAAAACGACGACACGTTGGAGAACTCACTAAAGGCTCAGACTGCCGGTGAATTGGCAGAAAAGGTGCTTCGTGAGGGCGACCCCTCCCGAGGTTCGCTTTTGTTCCACAACCCAGAATTAACCTGTATTGGATGTCACCAACCGGCAAAAGAGTCCGGAGTTCGTCTTGGACCATCCATCTCCGAGATTAATAACGAGATGTCGATCACATCATTGATTGACTCCTTGCTGGAACCTTCTAAACAGATCAGTGAAGGATTTCAGAGCGAAACACTAGTCACTAGCGAAGGAAAATTGCTGACGGGTTTAGTCATCAGCGAAGATGCGAGCGAAGACGGTTTCATTACCTTGGCTGATCCCAACCAAGATGGTCTGCAAACTCGAATAGCCATTGCGGATATCGATGAGCGAAAAACCAATACGATCTCTGCCATGCCCGCTGGACTGGTAGGGGCCTTACCTGATGAACAGTCCTTTTTAGATTTAGTGCGTTACCTGCATGAAATCAAACAGGGCGGTGTAAAAGCGGAATTGGCTTTACGGCCACCCGAATCGTTTTTCGCGATCGAACCGCTACCAAAATACGAAGCTCTGATCGATCATGCTGCGTTGATTCGGGAACTCGATGATGAGAGCCTAGAACGTGGAGAAGCGTTATACACGCGTTACTGCGCCCGCTGCCATGGTACGCAGAAGCAAGAAGGTTCTATGCCCTCCGCGCTGAAATTTGCCGAGGGCACATTTAAGAACGGCAACGATCCTTACTCCATGTACCAAACTCTGACCCACGGCTACGGGCTGATGGTAGCGCAACGTTGGATGGTACCACGCCAAAAATACGACGTGATTCACTATATCCGTGAACAGTTCCTGGAACCCAGCAATCCCCAGCAACATCACGCTGTCACCGATTCATGGTTGGCAAGTTTACCAGCAGGATCCGAGCGGGGCCCCGATCCTGTGGACCAAACACCGTGGTCAGATATGGATTATGGCAATTTTCTTTTCAACACCTACGAAGTAGGCGACGATGCCACGAACATTGCATACAAGGGCATTGCCATTCGCCTGGATAAAGGACCAGGCGGGGTATCTCAAGGAAAGCGCTGGGTATTGTACGAGCACGATACGATGCGAGTTGCTGGCATTTGGTCAGAGCCCGGGTTTATCGATTACAACGGGATTCATTTCAATGATCGCCACGGTGTGCACCCTCGAATCATTGGCGATCTGCACATCTCAAATGATCATCGACCTGGTTGGGCCAACCCTCAGACAGACTCTTTCGATGAAGACCCTCGAATCGTCGGACGTGATGAACGTCGTTACGGCCCTCTTCCGGCGAGCTGGCTTAAGTACCGTGGCCTTTATCAATTTGATGATCGAGTCATTCTCAACTATACGGTCGGGCAAACTGCCATTTTGGAATCACCGAGCCTGCAATTTGTGGATGATCAGCCCGTCGTCCAACGCTCATTGAACCTATCATCACGGCCTCAACCGCTATTACTAAAAATCGCCTCCGCCGAGGGGCTTGGGCAACCAGAAATTCAACAAGCAACGGCTCTCATGGGAGCACCCCAACAAGAACAGGCGACCTCCAATTTCTCTTTTGATGGCGCGTCTTATTTGCAGTCGGAAAATGCCTATAACTGGAACAATGACCTAACCATTTTTGCCCGAATTAAAACAGAGCAGGGCGGTACGATTCTTTGCCAAACAGAAGACGGCGCAGATTGGGTTCCCGGCGGGACCAGCTTATTTATTCGTGATGGAAAACTGGTTTTTGATATCGGTTGGGTCGGTGACGTAACATCCAGTCAGCAGCTGAGTGATAATCAGTGGCACAACGTGGCGCTCGTTTGGCAACCGGAAAAAAACCTTGTGCAGCTTTATATCGATGGCAAACTCGATAAAACCGCGGAACTGGAGTCCGGGGAGACTTACGAAAATCCAGTCGTGCGGATTGGCTTCACGAATGAGAATTTCCCGCAACCCACCATGTTTGAAGGCGAAATCGCTGCCGTCAAGATCTGGGATCGAGCTCTGACCAAAACCGAAATCGAGAAAACAAAAGCGAACACCGTGAACAAGGATGCGCTGGGTGATTGGCTTTTCGAAACCGCTGCAAAGCAGAGGCTTGTCGCCGATCGATCTCAGCATGACCATGCCATGGTATGGAAAGATCGGAACCAGGCGTCTCCGTCGACTGTCAAAAATACTTGGGCCGTCGTTAAAGGGTTGCCGGACCCAACATGGCAAGTCGCGGATGGCTCACTCTGCCTGCGCATTCCCGCTGGGGAAACGCCTCTCAAAATTGCCATCTTCAGCGGCACTGACGAAAATCGCGAACAAGCCACTTCGCTGATGCAACAAACATCAAAAGTGGTTGCTGACCAACCCTTAGTCAATTTAACCAGCATGACCCAAGGTGGCTCACCCCAGTATCCTGATGTGCTGGAATCCAAGATTGAGACCATGCCCGTCGCCAAAACCGATGCTTTTGCTGTCGATTTTCTAAATCGCCCAGAGGACAATCCGTGGTCCTGCCGTATGCGACTGACAGGGATAGATTTTGTCAACGAGGACGAAGCCTTAATCAGCGCTTGGGATGGTAGCGTTTGGCGAGTGAATGGATTTGCGAGCGGGCCGAATATGCAATGGAAACGTGTGGCTCATGGGATGTTCCAACCGCTGGGGATTCGCATTCACGAAGGTCAGGTTTTTGTAACCTGCCGTGATCAAATTGTGCGTCTTCAGGACCTGAATGATGATGGCTATTTTGATTACTACGAAGCGTTTAATTCAGATCATCAAGTCACGGAACATTTTCATGAGTTTGCGATGGGTCTACAGTCCGACGCGGACGGCAATCTCTATTATGCCAAGTCGGCTCGACATGCACTTACGGCGCTCGTACCCCACCACGGCACCCTGTTAAAGGTCAGCGCTGATGGCGACCAAACCGAAATCATTGCGAACGGTTTTCGAGCGGCCAATGGTGTTTGCCTAAATCCCGACGGCAGCTTTTTTGTCACGGACCAAGAGGGCCACTGGACGCCAAAAAATCGCATCAATTGGGTTAAAGGTAACGGTGGATTCTATGGGAACATGTACGGATATCATGATGTCGAAGATAATTCTGATCATGCCATGCTACAGCCGCTTTGCTGGGTCACCAATCAATTCGACCGGTCGCCGGGAGAACTTTTGTGGGTTCCCCAAGATGCGTGGGGACCATTAGGTGGTTCCCTGTTGAACCTCTCCTATGGCATGGGGCAAATTTTCATCGTCCCCCACGAGCGGGTGTCCCGGGAAGATCAATCGGTGCTGCAGGGCGGCGTATGTGCGCTGCCCATTCCTCTGTTCCCAACAGGTGTGATGCGTGGACGTTTCCACCGTGATGGTCAACTTTACTGTTGTGGCATGTACGCATGGGCCGGTAACCGACAATCGCCGGGTGGTTTTTATCGGGTCCGCTACACCGGACAGCCAGCATGGTTACCAACGTCGCTCACCGCCGCCGGCGATACATTGGCGATCGAATTCTCTGATCCCATCGATGCCACCCGCTTAAACAAAGACCAGTTCGTTGTGAGCACTTGGCACATTCGTCGTTCCGCCAATTACGGATCCGATCACTATGACACTGCCGAAAAAACGATCCAGTCGGCCAAACTTCTGGAAGATGGGAAAACCGTAGAACTGACGATTCCGGACTTGAAGGCCTCGCGTGGAATGGAAATCAAAATCCGCATTGCTACCCCGGACGGTCGTGAAATCACCCGTGTCTTGCACAATACGATTCACGAAGTACCCGCAAAAGACGCGGCCAACCCCCGTTAGTTTTCGAGTTGTTGATTTTGACCGAGCTCATTTCGAACCGTTTGGGTTTGCCGAGTTTCGATGCGATTTAAATCCACCTGCATCGATTCCATTTGCCGCTTAACAGTTCCGATTTATGTTTCGCTGGCCTGTGGTTGTTCCAGAGACAGTTGAGCGGCATCCTGATTATTGCTGAGAACTTATACGTTGGTTCGGACACGTGTCTGTTCCAGGTGCATCGCAACCTTTTTTTGCTGGAGACCAACGTTGTCTTGGAAAGGCGTTTCAAGACGCCCGCAAACGAACTGGCAAGCCGGGGTATCTTTCGCCCCGTCAAACTGCCGGAAATTTTGCTGCCCGCGGCGCAACTAAAAGGGCATCTCCTTACTGGGCAACGAATCCACCAGCGGATGCGGCGGCG
>JAAEPL010000356.1 GCA_024232675.1 Planctomycetaceae bacterium | reverse complement strand
TGGAAGTGATGGTAGTTTTTCGAGCTTGGATAATGTTTCCTTGTGTTCAGCTGTTCGATCGATAATTGTATCGGTGAGTGAATCAGGACTTTCGTACTCTTTGGTCCACTCTTCAATATTGTCTTTGTCCTGCCGTATTTCAGCTTTTAACCGTGCCTCTTTTTGAAATGCAGAGCTTCGCTCTTTTTTGAGCACTTCGGTGGATCTCGTTTGCGGAAGCGCATCGAGCTCGGATATTTTGGATTTCCACTCCTCCTCAGTTCGATCCTGCAACGCAGCATTGTAGAGACCTGTTAGTCGTTTTTCCTCTGCAAACGCCTCTTTGTATGACTCATCCGCAGCGACGACAGCCTGCATATCGTCGACCTTGAGAGTGCGTAAGATCTCTTGCTGGCGATCTTTGGCGACCTGAAGATCATCGAGCAATTGATTGACGTCACTGTTGCCGCTTTCAACGCGAATGGACAGATCGTCAAATTCAAAGGTCACTTTTCCATCTGCGGTAGCACTCCAATTCTCGCCGGCATTTAAAGAGATGTCTTCGGTGGTTTCGACTCCCCGAGTTATCGTCACCTTTTTGGGTTGTTGGCTTTCAATCGACGCGTTGAGTTTTTGAGCCTCCAGTTTGATTTGAAGCTTTTGGGTTTTCTGACCAAGGGTTTTTAGTTCTGCCAATAAATCAGCTGGGATACTGTTTAATTTTTCCCGTCGTTCGGAGGCGGCTTTTAATTGATCTTTGGCGTCGATAAGCCGCTTATACCCTTTCTTGAGATTCTCTGAGGCTTTCAGTCGCTCCGCAGTTTCTAATTCACGTTCGATGGTCTTGAGACTTTTTGAGACTTCGCTGCAATCACGTTCCTTGCTTTCGAGAACTTTGGCTGCTCCTGGCCAATCAGCCATAACCTTTTTGAGTAGTTTTAATTCTTTCGTAAATCCCTTTTCTTTCTCTTCTAAGCTCCCACGCTGCGCTAAGCCGTTTCTAAGTTCTTGGCCAGTTTCTACAAATTCGCGACTCTCTTCGATCTGTTCTTGAAATTGGCGGATCTGGGAATTATATAAATCGACTTGTTTTTCGTGTGCGATCACCTTGAGATATTCAGCCCGCACGGTCTCTTGTCCGTAGTAGGCGGACAACAATGGGCCAACACCTAACGACCATGGATTGCCGATCCCACGCCCTTTTTTGGGTCCGTCGGAATCTCGATCCCAACGCCCATAGTGGTCACTTATTCTTTCATCGATGGCGTCTTGTAGGTCATCTGCGGAAATATCGCCAGGGATGGATGCCGCACCGAGAACGAACGGTTGAATGTTCTCAATCTGGTTCGCATTTTTTTGTAATGCTTGGACGGTCCGAGTCAATTCCGCTTGGCTTACGAAAAGCACATGTTGCCAAGTGGCTTCGTTGCGCTGAAGGAGTTCGCAAAGTTTATCTTGCACAGTGCTTGGATCGACAATTGTCTGACCTCCCGATTCTTGGAGAGAGGATTCTGCCCGTGCACCCCATGATTTGTTTAGGGCCCAGGTTTTACCGGAGGCTTCAAATTCTAAACTGACGCTGACATGATCGCCGTTTGGTTTAGGTAGGTAACATCCCATCACCTTTTCTAATTTTGCGGGAGTGAGCTTGCTGTTAGTAAAAAGGGTGTGCCATAGCGCATTGCTAAGTGTACTTTTGCCAAATTCGTTGGGTCCTTCGATGACGTTGAGGCCGTCATGGAATTTAAAGGAACGATTTGCGACACCCCCGAACGGATGAAGTTGAATGTGTTTGAGTTTCATTGGGCTTTGATCGATTCCATGATTTCAAGAGCAATTTGGGCGTCCTCGGGATGCTCCTGATCTGTCAATAAATCAAGAAGTAGAGCGTTTGGAATAGTGCCGTCCGGATATTTGGCGGAGATCGCCGCTGCATCGAGAACCGTGGCGATGATCGAATCATCCGAAAAGTGAAAGCATTCACTGGATAATCCGGTGCAAAGATCTTTGAATGCTTTTTTACCGCCTGCGTCGAGACAACCTTCTAGTTGAAAATTCAGAACCGTATTCTTTAAGTCCAAATCTTGGCAACGCAACCTGAGTTTTTCTACATCGTCACTATCGGTCAACGAATCACTGTTGCGAATGAACTGTATGCCGCCAGCTGAAAGTTGTTCGTAATTAAATGCCTTGGCATCTGATATTTCAATCAACCAGGCGTGGCCAGAATGAGAGCATTTGATGGAATCGGGTGTATGGATTCCCGGCATGAAAAAGCTGGGATTTCCGGAGGTCCCACTTTTTGGAAAAGGCACATGAATATGCCCCAAAAGCCATGAGTCGAGTCCCGAATTCTGAAAGTCTGTCTCCGACATGTTGAAATAGCGATTGTCAGAATCGAGCCCAAATCCCTCTACGTTTCCGTGGGCAATTCCAATGTGGACCCTGTCTTCTTCCTTATCCTCGTCGTTAGTCCAGCCAATCATATGATCGCTGCTGTGCTTACTGGGGCATGGGCAGGCGTAGAAGCAAACGCGACCGGCATCTAAATCGAACTTCTTGGTCTCCGGCTTTAGCAAAGGAGTGACACAGGTTCCTTCTGCTTCAGATTTGAAGGTCAGCCACAGTTTGTTGTCGCTGCCTTCATAGTAATCGTGGTTGCCTGCAAGAACTAAAACGTTTTCACCCTCAAACTTTGCCAAGATTGAAACTGTGCGTTTTATCAAATTTTTGGCGACGGATTGCTTATCAAACAAATCTCCCGCTACGACGATGAAATGTGCGTTTTGCTGATTGGCAACTTCCACCAACCGCTCGAGTGCTAGAAAACGCTCTTCTACCAAACGCTCGCGAATATCATCCGGGTATTTCGCGAAGGATAGGCCAATGTGATTGTCGGCAGTGTGAAGGATTTTGAGCGACATATGGGGATTGCTTTCGCAGACAGATCGATTGCATCAATGGGCATTTGATGCAAGTTAGCCAACTCGCAAAAATAGTTCAAGCTGCTTGGGCATTTGTCGGGATCTCAACTCGAATAATGTGCTAAATGCGTTTTGAGTTGACCAAAGCAGGTTGCGAAGTTCGGTCAGAATTAACAATCCAATCTAATTTTCGAATTTACTTCTTAACTAACCATCCAGCCATCTTTTCGTTAATCTTGGCAAGTTCATTAAGTGCTGACTCGATGTAGAGATATTCTGCCTGGATGATCGTGACGGCTTACTTGTCGAGGTTGATGTCCGCGGCGCGAATTTGCACAAAACCCCTATCAGTAGTGTGCTGAACCAGCCGGGTCGAAAGTCACAGTATAAAAATGGAAACGAGTTTCTGGTTGATCTCGTGCTTAAAAAATAAGGCGACACCGGTCGAAGCCTGATCCGCTAAACTTGGTATGATGGTCTGCTTCGTCAGTTCTAACATCCTCCTATGCAACCCAATAGACAATGCTTCGAATCACGATAACACTATTTTTTATTTGCTGCGGCGCAGTATCGTCTAACGGCTTGTTGGCGCAGGAGAAGCTCGCATCAGAACACGAACATCCTGTTCCGGAAAGTGAGCTATGGCTTACCTATTCGGGTTCCGGTGGGGCAGGGCAGGGCAAGCATGTTGTCCTAATCGCCGCCGAGCAGGAATACCGCTGCGAACAGGCGATGCCGATGTTGGCGAAAATGCTCTCGACCCATCACGGATTTGATTGCACGGTCTTGTTCTCTATGAATGAAAATGGGGAAGTCGATCCGACACTTGAGGCACCCTTCAAAGACAAAACCCAGCACCATAGTATCCCCGGCCTGAAATATATCGCCGATGCCGATTGTGTTATTTGGCTGTCACGGTTTATGCAGCTACCTGACGATCAAATGAATCATTTTCACGATTATTTCGACTCGGGAAAACCGCTTATTGCGCTTCGTACCGCGAACCACGGTTTCTATGGTGGGAAACAATATGTTGTTAATGGAAAAGCCGTTTCGCTCCGCGAAATGTTGGGCGGAACCTTTATGGGGCATCATGGCGGTTGGCATCGTGAATCGACCCGAGGGAGCGTTGTTCCCAAACACAAAACACATCCGATTTTGATTGGGGTCACAGATATCTGGGGAACTTCGGATGTTTACCGCTGCCACAAGGATATGGATTCTTTTCCTGATGATTGCACCGCGTTAGTCATGGGCCAGCCACTCATTAATCTCGAGCAGGATGCACCAGCAAACGACAAAAAGGAGCCTCTACCAGTCGCATGGACAAAGACTTGGACCGGTAATAATGGCCTCCCGTCAAAGATCTTTCACTTCACCATGGGATCGGCAGAAGATTTCCAGAATGAGGGAGTGAGACGTTTGACGGCAAACGCGGTTTACTGGGGATTGGATTTGGAGGAACAAATCAAGCCGGACAGTTCGGTGAAAATCATCGGCGACTACAAGCCGCTAAAACCCGGGTTTAATTACGAAAAACTGGGCGTCAAACCACGCAAGCCAAATTTTTACAAATAACATTTTGGGGTCGCGAATCGCTTGGGCATTCCCTGACGTTGAGAACAGGTTTAGTTTTTTAGGTTAGTTAGGTTAGAAAAGGGGCTTGCGACTTTTTGCACAAACCAAGATGCCCCCTTTTTCCCGCTTCGTTTTTTCCGCTTAGAAATTAGGGGATCTTGTCCTCACCCGCTCGCCACCCAACCTTCCGCGAGGGAAACCGACGAACGGACATGAGCTATGGTCGGCTGAGGTTCGTTGTCATACGCACAAAAAGATCATGAAAGAACGAGTCATCATGCGAGGATGTCTTTGATGACGTGCCCGTAATCGCGATCCAGGCGTTTGTGTCCCGGAACTTCCAGCTTACGTGGATTGATGCCCATAAGGTGATTGATCGTGGCGTGGACGTCAGTCACATAGTGCGGATTTTCCACGGCGTGAAATCCTAACTCGTCGGTCGACCCGTGGACGACCCCACCTTTCAGACCGCCTCCGGCCATCCAAACGCTGAAGCCGAATGGATGGTGGTCTCTGCCATCAGCACCTTGCGACCCGGGAGTCCGCCCAAACTCGGTTGCGAACACAACGATCGTGTCATCCAGTAGACCTCTTTGTTTGAGATCTTTTAATAAGCCTGAGGTGGGTAGGTCGACTTGTTTTGATAATTTTGCATGTCCTTTGCGTAGTCCAGAGTGATTGTCCCACGCGCCCGCAGCGCCATCGCCATGCATGATTTGAATAAAACGCACTCCCCGTTCAGAGAAACGCCGTGCAGCGAGGAGTTGCTGGCCGAAGGCTTTTGTCTCAGGATGATCCAAGCCATAAAGTTCTCGAGTTTCTTTAGATTCGTTTTTAAAATCTAAAACTTCGGGAACGGCTGTCTGCATGCGAAACGCCAGTTCGTACGATTTGATCCGGGCTTGGAGGGCAGCGTCGCCGGGGTACTGTTTTCCGGCCAGATGATTGAGCTGGTTAGTAAAGTCCAGATTTCTGCGTTGCTGGTCTACATTCATGCCGCCGTGCGGAGCCGCGTAGTCGAGTGGGTTTTTCGGGTCAATTTTTAAATTGACGGCATCGTAGGCTGGTCCCAAATAATGACCGTCTCGTTTGTCAAAAAAACGCGGCCCAATATTGATGAATTGAGGAAGGTTGTCACTGAGCGAACCTAAACCGTAGTTGAGCCAGGCACCAATGGTGGGAACCCTTGGGTCCAGCATATGGCGGCCGGAATGGAATTGCACCTGAGCTCCATGATTGTTGTCAGTGGTCCACATCGAACGAATGAAGGCGATGTCGTCAGCACAGGAACCGATATGCGGAAACCAGTCGCTGATTTCGACCCCGGACTGACCATATTTTTTGTAACCAGTCTGCAATGGGTAGATCGTTTTACGATCTTTGCCATTGGCATCGTCCACCACGACCACTCGAAGATTCTTGAAGTTTTCAGGGTCGAGGACATCGGCGTGAGGCGTGTCGTTGACGGACTTTCCGGCAAATTTATTCAGCGCGGGCTTGGGGTCGAAGCTCTCCATATGGCTTACGCCGCCGCGCATGAACAGCCAGATCACACGCTTGGCTTTGGGTTGGAAATGCGGCTCGCCATTTGGCTTTTTGTGTTCTTCCGCTGCAACGATTCCCCCCAACGCTAAAGAACCAAAGCCCAGTGCGGATTGAAGTAAGTATCGACGGCGTAAAAAATCGGTCGGTAGCGTCATCGGATGACCTGGAAATCGTTGTGGTTTAGGAGTGCGTGGACAAGCTGGTTTCGATCTGGGTTCGCTTTCAAAAATTTCAGGCAGGCGGCTCCCTCTTGTTCGGAAGGTACTCTTGCAAGAAGTTGAAGGAAAGCGGCTTTGGTAAATTCAATGTCTGTCAAATTTTTGTTGAGGCGGGCAGTGATTAGGCTTGCGGATTCAATGGCTTCCCGGCTGTTCATTAGTGCGAGTGCCTGTTGAGGGACAATGCTTTCGTTTCGACGGTAACAACTAAAAACATCGGCGTCATCAAATATCGAAACGAACTTGTCGCGGCCATCGCGAGAATGGAACAGGTACAGGCTGCGACGGCGTACGTTGGGGCCAGCCATTACAGAGGGACCACCGACGGTCAAGTTGAGTTGGCCGGCCAGGTGAAAGAGGCTGTCTCTCAATACCTGAGACTCCATCCGGCGATTATTCATTCGCCAGTAGTAATGGTTTTCAGGATCGCCTGCGAGTGTGTTTGGGTCAGCTCCCAGGTTAGAAGAACTGCGTTGCCATGTTTGTGATTTGAGAATCAGGCGGTGCAGGTGTTTCATGCTCCAGTTCGATTCAACTAACTCGATTGCAAGGTAGTCAAGCAAGTCTTGATGCAGGGGCTTGGGAGAGCGTCGACCAAAATCAAAAACTGATTCGACGAGTGGACTTCCAAAGTGGCGGGTCCAGATGTGGTTGACGGCTACGCGGGCGGTCAAAGGGTTGTCCCGATGAGTGATCCAATTTGCGAGAGCAGTCCTCCGTCCGGTGCTGGTTTTGGGATAGACGGAAGAGTATTGGGAGGCCTTGTGCGAGCCTTGTTCGAGCGCTCGCTGGCTGCCTCGCAATGGAGCGAGGGTTGGCAGGTTGTCGGATGCTAATGCCAGTTGTGCCTTCTCTTTTTCCTTTGCGGCACTTGCTCTCTTGCCCGCATCCGCCTTGATTAAGTCTACTTCGGCTTTTGCCACCGCAGCCTGGAGGCTCAAACGGGCGGCGAGTTCAGCTGATCCGTTGCCCATTTGTTTTAACGTGACATTGTCGGCTGCGATCTGGGCAACCAGCGCGGCGTGTTTGGCCTCGGCGAGTTTAAGTTGAGCTTCTGCAAGGTCGACGGCTTGAGCAGGATTGACGACAGCAGCTTGTTTGTCAGTCTCTATTAAGGTGACATCGCTGGCGAGCGGATCGACTTTGATCGAGTAAAAGTCAGCCGTTGAGTCAAAGGCAAAAAGTTCCACTACGCCACTGTTTTTGCGAGGCGGGAGTCGGTAGGCCAACAAAAACTTACCATCCAACGCGACGTTGATTAAATCATTCCTGACTTTAATATTCAGCACGTAATCCTGGTTTATTCGGATTGGCAAATTAGCTTTGGCGTTTGCCGGATAGATGTTTCGTCCAGCGACAGTATGGGCGAGTTGGACTTTGGGGCCATTGGCGAACGCACTGACATAAACGACATGTGCGTTCTCGCCTTTTTCATCTACATCAAAACGGATTCCTGTTGATTTCCATCGCTTACCCCCGGTGGTTTGGAAATTAAGGGTCAACTCAAAATCCCGTGGATGGTGAGCCTTGGTCCGCAGGCAACTACGCTCCACGGTGGGCTCAGTTTGCGCAAGTAATCCTCCTTGGTATCGCCACCCTCGTCCGATCATTTCCCAGATGTCCGGTCTCGATTTTTTAAAGTCGTCACGCAATCCGCTGACTTCCTCCTTTGATTCCGCAGCAACTGCGGCTAACGCTTCCTTTTTTTGAAGTTGCAGCAAGTTAACGCGCGCGGATTCAATCTGTTTTTTTGAGAGGGCAAGCAAGTCCGTTTGAACGTATGTGCGGACGCCCGGTGCCCAGGCTTCCGCGGGCAAATCAATTTCCGCTGCTTGCTTTCCAAAACTGCCTAAAAATTTAGGCGGCCCCGGAGCAACGGGATTATCCTTGACCGGTTGAGACGGGTCGCCTCGCAGATGGAGAAAGGTCGGAGCATCTGGCTTGTCATCATATACGCGTGGCAGGGCATCTTTGTTGTAATCAGTAGTGCCGGGCAGCGCGTCGAGACGAACGTGATGCGGTTCGAAGATCGCTCGAAAACGATAGTAGTCTTCATGGTCGATTGGGTCATATTTGTGGTCGTGACACTTCGCACAGTTAAGCGTTAATCCTAGAAACGATTTACCCGTGTGTTCGATTGTGTCATCGAGCCATGTTGTACGATTGAAAAGATAGTAATTTCTGGCCAAGAACCCAGTTGCACCGACGGTTTTCAAATCAGAGGGCGCAATTTCATCACCGGCAAGCATCTCCATGACCATCCGGTCATAGCCTTTGTCTTCATTCAGAGATTGGATGATCCAGTCCCGCCAATGCCAGAGGTGTTTCTGACTATTTCGCAATTGGCTATCCAGGCCATACCAATCGCTGTATCGCCAGACGTCCATCCAGTGCCTTCCCCACCGCTCCCCATACTGTGGACTGTCTATCAGAGAGTCAATAATTTCCTCAATTGGCGAATCCGAAAGAAGCTGTTCAGTCGTTGGAGGAAGTCCGGTCACATCAAGGTAAATCCGTCGCAACAACAAGCTTCGCTCTGCAGTTGCCTGCGGTTTGAATCCTTTTGCCTGCTGCGGTTTGGTAAGAAAAGCATCGACCGGGTTGGGCTCGCCAAGTTTTGGCATTTCTGGTCGTTCGATTCTTTGAAACGCCCAATGTTCCATCGGGTCTGCTTCTGCCTGTTCGTTATCGGGTGCTGGTGCACCATCGGCAATCCAGTTTTTAATGTCCAAAACTTCTTGCTCAGATAGCGGTTCGCCTTCGGGGGGCATCCGCTCGGCATCGTCTTTCGAAGTGAGGCGGTCGAGGAGAAGGTCGTCCTCTAAAATACCGTAATCTCTCATCGCCGCGATCGTATCGACGCGGAGCTCAGACTCTTGTTTCAATGCACCGTGACAGGCAAAACACCGCTCCTTTAGAAGTGGTTTTATTTTTTGCTTGTATAAATCGACGCTCGTTTCTTGACCCACCGCATGGGTCGGACAGGTCGCAATCCCACAGAAAGAGATCACTAGACTGGCGATGAATTTCCAAAAGGTAGTCATTGAGACGTTCCGATCCTATCCAGCACTGGGTGATTGCACAGGATGTGATGTGATAAAGCCTTTGCGGCCTGCTTTCGATCACGGTTTATGATCGCGGTTAGTATCTCGCGATGTTGCTGGACAGCCTCAACGGCAGCTTCACGATTTTTACCTTCCCATTCAAACAAAATTCGAAAGAAGGGAGCGTGTCGATTAAAGAAGTCTAAGATGTAAAAATTGCCTGACTTCTCGATGATGTAGCTGTGAATCCGATCGTCAATCACGGGAAAGTCTTGTGCATTCTTCGCCGGAATATTTCCGTCATACATTGCTTGAAGTTCGGTGTCATCGAGTCGTTCCCAGGCAAGATCGAGCGCCTTGAGTTCTAGAACTTCGCGAGTGTCCAGATAAGCTTGCAGATCTGCATGGGTGAAGTGACGTATCTTCCATCCGCGGCGCGGGATGTGTTCAAGTAGTCCCTGACCTGCGATGAGATGGCATATTTCACGAACCCCAGAGCGACTGAGTTTGTGATGAGTCGCTGTTCTCTCTTCACGCAGAAAAGTCTCCTCAGCTAATAAACTTTTCTGGACGATCTCGCGGAGGATTGCCTCGTAAGGATCAGTGGTGGGACCCGAAGCCGGTTGCCATGGTGAGTCGCTGGTAAAATCGAAAGCATCGGGAGCCTGCAGGCGACCGTTGGACAGCTTGATCAGTTTGCCCCCTTCGATCAGCTTTGTGATGACGGTTCGCACCGGTGTTTGGCTAACACCGTAATGAGAGGCCAGCGCAGCAACCGTCAACTTGCAGGGCGTATTTCCCGAAGAGAGATGCGAGGTGATGTCGTATTCAATTTTTTTGGTTAGCTCCACAAGCCCGTTCCT
Organism: Planctomycetaceae bacterium; assembly: GCA_024232675.1. Lineage (GTDB taxonomy): Bacteria > Planctomycetota > Planctomycetia > Pirellulales > Pirellulaceae > CAJQPP01. The sequence continues at coordinate 1,689 of JAAEPL010000356.1, read as the reverse complement.
ATCGCTAATCGGAAAACATGTTTTTGCCGACAGTTTGATCTTGGTTTTTTAGCATTGGCGGTGGGGGCTGTCAAATACAGGTTGGGATTGGTAGCGCGATTCCGTCGGTCGCCAGCCAATCGATCCGCGTAATTTTTCGAGCCGAGAGGGAGTTCTGACTTCTTCAGTGTCGACTTTCGACTCGTTTTTTTTGCGCGTGAACGTCAGTTCATCAACGTTTCGAACGCTTGCAATTACGCGCACTCATAGGCAGTAAAACGCGGCATGACTGGAAGAAGTGGGATTCCGGAGCAAAGTCGACGTCAAGCCGCCGCCCGCATCCCCTTGAACCCGCCCCAGCCCAACGCACCGCCGACCAGCAAGCCGATGCAACTGAAACCGATGGCGATGTAGCTGCTGCCTTTGCCACGAGGCTTCAACGCCACGATCACGCTTTCGGATGCATCTTCCGGATTCACCCGGACCATCAATGGACCCTCGGGCTTGTACTTGCTGCCCATCTCTTCCGCCGCTTTCTTGAACCGGCCCTCATAGGTGATGTGAAAGAAGCGGTAGTTCTCACCGATGTGGTTCTTGCCATCCACCTGGTAGCGGTATTTCACATACGGTACCCAGTTAGGGCCGTGTCTCGCGCTGTCGCGGAACTTGCGGACCCCCGACTCCAGCACCACGCCCTGCACCTTCGGCCAGTCCACCGCTTCGCGTTCCTTGGAACTGCCGAGCATGCTGCTCAAAGCCACCAGGATCAACATCAGGCTGCCGAATATGAAGACGATTCCCATGATCATCTGGCCCTTCGGGCCAATTTCGTTTTTCGAAGAATCGCTCATGATGCCTCACTGATAGGGATTTTGATAAAATGAGGATTTGCATTCTGGCCGTACTCTGCACGGTTGTCAAACAACTTACTTTCGAGTGCATTAGAACCAAAAATTGTCGAACCTGCCTTAGCATGTTCGCTCCACTGCACGTGATAATCCTGTTGCATCACTCAATAGGACAAAGCAAAGCCTCGAGCTCGCAGCGTTGTATCAGCAATCGTCTTCACCGCGATCGCGACGTTTCTTTTCGCAACTGACATAGACGCTCAGGTCACCAGCTACGCGCCACAGGTCGGCTAACCTCATCCCGATTTAATATTGCCGTCGATTGGTGATGGAGAGCCGTTACAGCTTTCGTCTTATCGCGCCAAGAAAGTAATATTGATGCACTTTGCCAGTTGTTTGCTGGCTGCCGAAAGATTCCGCCCGTGTGGCAGGCAACGATCAAGAAACTTGGTCCTAGGAACCTTGCGGTTCTTGGCCTCGTTCAGGAACAACACGCGGAGCGAACCAGACTTTACAAGCAATGGAAACAGTACGATTTCCATTTTACTTTGACTTGCTCAACGTTTAACAACGCGGCCCTCGTTGCAAAAAATTTTCAATGGCGAGATCACTTAGGTTTTGCAGAGGCAGGCAGGACCGTTTTCATTCCTTCTTGGCATTCAAACATTAAGCTTTCCATGCTTGGAGTGTCGTATCAAAAACTAATCGAAATCATTCGTGAGACATCGCGTCGTCGGCACAAAAAAAGGTCGCCGTTGAACGGCGACCTTTGGTTCTTTACATGTCGTAAATTCAGACTAGTTATTGATCGCGCGGCGACGGCGGCGAAGACCAACAGCGCCCAATGCTAATGCTGCCAAAC
>JAAEPL010000355.1 GCA_024232675.1 Planctomycetaceae bacterium | reverse complement strand
GCGAATGACATTTGTAGGAGATCGCCACTTTCGCGTGCTATTGATCATCTCGGGTTTGTTTGGGCTCTCCATGACGTTGATGCCTCACTACCAAAGTTTGGGACGGAGTCGTTTGCACCTGGGGTTTGAGGATCTTTTACCTTGGCTGATTATTCAGAATATTGGCGTGGCGGTTTTTAGTGTTCCCGTAGGATCGGTGGCGGACCGTTTGGGAAATCGAGCGGCACTTCGGCTCGTTATGTCAATCTTGATCGCGGCCCCAATCTTGGCCCTGTTTTTCTCCCAATGGGGTGTGCTTGGAAGAACGGGCTTCATGGGCGTTTATTTTTTGTTGGGATTGATGCCGGTCACGATGCGGGTACTTGCGAATTATTCTTTGGAGTTTACCGAACAAGAAAATCACCCTCGCTATCTGGTGACTCAGAGCATCGCGATGGCTGTGCCAGTCATTCTCACTTCCGCCTTGGTCGGTTTTTTGATAGATCGGTTGGGTTACGATTGGGTTTTCGGGGGAGTGGTGGGATGCATGATTATTGCGTGGTGTCTCACATTCCGTCTGCATGAACCTCGCGTTTTTGAGGATGGGACTCGCTCGGATGACAAAGAAAAAAGAAGCGTATAAGATACTTCCACACGAAATGAATCCGTAATTTATCGAGGGCAAATAAGGATGAAGAGTTTATTAATTGCGATGGTGGTACTGTTGTTACCGGCGATCGTGCAAGGACAGGATTTGAAAGACGTCAAATGCGTCGTGAATCCCAAAATGGCGGCCAAGGCCGACATGAAAGCCAAGTACATGGACGGCGAAGTCTATTTCTGTTGCGGTGCTTGTAAAGCCAAGTTTGAGGCGGATCCTGCCAAGTACACGGCCGCCGCCAATTACCAACTCGCGACGACCGGTCAATACGAACAAGTGGCGTGTCCATTCAGTGGTGGTGAAATTGACAACGGTCAGGCTGCCAAGGTAGGAGAGATGGAAGTTGGTTTATGCTGTGGGAATTGCAAAGCCAAAGTCGAAGGTGCCAAAGATAAAACCGCACAAATTGACATGCTGTTCAGCAAGAAGGCCTTTGGAAAAGGTTACAAGCCAGTCAAGAGCGAGGATATTGATCTTTCCAAGGCCAGGTGCCCGATGATGGATGACGAAGTGAGTGCGGAATACGCGGCCGATTATCGCGGCGGAAAAGTGTATTTCTGCTGCAAGCGTTGCGTCGCTGCTTTCGAAAAGAATCCCGAAAAGTACGCCACTGCTGCTAACGCACAATTGGTCGTAACCGGCCAATTCCAACAAACAGCCTGCCCCTTTTCAGGTGGCCCTTTGGCTGACGGCACAAGCGTCAAGCTGGGTGACGAGGAACTGAGCTTCTGTTGCGGGAATTGCAAAGGGAAAGTCGAAGGCGCTGCCGACGACGAAGCCCGCATGCAAATGGTCTACAGCAATAAAGCGTTTGAAAAGGGCTTCGCCAAGGCCGGCGCTAGCAAGTAAAAACATCCCTGTTTTTGAAGCACCACAAAGCACCCCGTCGAGGGTGCTTTTTTTTTGCCTACGATAACGCCTTAAACTGATCTTTGTGTAGACACCTCGATTTGCCATACTTCGCAAGCTTTCCAAGATACCTAGCGAGTGTTAGATGCGAATCTTTTTTTCAGTAGGCGAACCGAGTGGCGATTTGCATGGCGCAAATCTCATCAAAGATTTGCGCCAGCAGCATCCTACTATCGAAGCCGTCGGGTTTGGCGGACCTAAGATGGAAGATGCTGATTGTCGGCTGTTGTTTGACCTCACTTCGCTGGCGGTGATGGGCCTGTGGAATGTACTGGTAAACATAAGGCAGTTCTTTGCGTTGTTGGCGCAGGCAGATCGTTACTTCGCAGAAAATAAAGTCGATGCCGTCGTGCTGATCGATTTCCCCGGGTTCAATTGGCATATCGCGCGGAAAGCACGGAAGCACGGCATCGAAGTCTTTTATTATGGCGTTCCGCAAATGTGGGCCTGGTTACCTTGGCGAGTTCACAAGTTACGTCGACTCGTCGATCATGTGCTTTGTAAGTTGCCATTTGAAGTTTCTTGGTTTGAGCAACGTGGTTGTCAGGCAACCTATGTAGGGCATCCTTATTTTGACGAGTTGGTTCGCTATGCCTACAACGAAGAATTTTTAAGCGCTGAGGGGGAGCACTCGCCAGCCAAGTTGTTGGTGTTGTTGCCGGGCTCACGAACCCAGGAAGTTAAACGGAATTTACCGGGCCTGTTAAAATCAGCTTGGCACGTCAAG
>JAAEPL010000354.1 GCA_024232675.1 Planctomycetaceae bacterium | reverse complement strand
GAACCTCTTTGGCTCCTATTGCGAGTTAGGCAACTCAAAGGATTCGAGAATTTCCGTGGCCGCTAATTGAACCAGGTCGTCACGGGTGGAGTCTTTTATTTTTTCAATGGCCTCGCGATGCTTTGCTGCCGCTGGACCAATCGCCTTGAGAGCATCAAGTGCCAACAGCTGGATAGTCGAGTCACCTGCTTGGGATTTTCTCAGCAGCAATTCGATCGCGGGTTCAGCTGCGGGGCCCATTTGAGCAATTAGTTTTAGCCCGTTGATTTCGTAATAGAGATCATTTTCTGTTAATTCAATCAGCCTTTGTATGGCCGTTTCGGCATCGCCGGTGATTTGCCAATAAGTTACCGCAGCGTGCCCTTCGATATTGGTGTTTTTGCCCGCCATCATTTCTTTGACCTTCTCAACAGCTGGTTGAGCCGCTTCGCCAAGCAATCCGGCGGCGATCAAGCCACGCTCTCTTTCCGATACGGTAAACCGGTTGAGCATTTTCTGTGTAGCCGCCACCGCATCAAAATTTTCAACCGGTGAAACAGCGGCGAGGGACCAGATGGCGTAACCGCGTTGTGAAGGAACCCCATTTTCAAACAGCTCGATTAACTTGGGAGCTGCTTGTTTGGCGTTGGGCCCGGTCTTGATAATCAATCGCATGGCGAATAGCGTCACATTCATGTCGCTGTTATCCAAATCACCTAGGATCAGATCGATAGCCTCCGGGTTACCTTGCGTGAAACCTGTCAATGCGTAAGTCGCCGCTACTCTTTGGAATCGATCGTCCGAGGTCTTCAGTATTTTCAAAAGGTCGGGGATGTACTCCTCGCATCCATCGCCAATTGCATGAATCGCACTGCAAACCAAACGAGTTTTTTCGGGATCGCCAGTGAAATCAGGATTCAACGCGGCGACTCCCTTCTTCCCCAAACGACTAAATATTCTCGTTGCGATGTCGTTGAGAACACGATCTCTGTCGACCAGTAGTTCAGCCAATACGTACACGTATTGTTCATACTGCTCAGGGTAATTCGCCAGTTTTGCCGCAGCCTCCGCCCTCGCGTATTTATCCCTACTGTCAGTCAGGGTTTTAACGATCTCTGCCACATTTTCTTGGGCGTTAATCTGGCCCTCTTGAACCGGGGCGCGACCCATGGCGGCGACCGCCGCGTTGGCTGTGGGGAGTGATGCGGCGGCTATCGTTAGCAGGGCAAGGATAGTCGGGAATGCCAGACGCAGCGAAGACATGGGGTGACCCTCAAGCAGTTAGGTTGAAAGCGTGAATTCTAGGCGAATTCGGCTTATCAATCTATCGACCAGTTGTAAATCGTCTGCAGAGCTGATGAAACATCGCCCCGAATACGCGAAATATCAAGTGGTTTGGGATGAACTGACCAAGCGTCGGCTGCGAATGCGGCTTCGGACATTTGGTCGTCCAGTTGAGCGGACATTAAAATGACGGGAATGGAACGCTTGCTGCTTTTGATGGTTCGCAAAGCCTCCAGGCCAGTCATGAATGGCATGTGGTAGTCGATCAAAACGAGATGCACATCTTCGCAATCCACGACTTCGCAAGCTTCTCGGCCATTGGCAGCCATGAGGGTATTGAATCCACTTGCTTGAAACAGCGAACCAAGTGATTCACGCAAAGCGTGATCATCATCGGTTATCAGCAAGGTGGGGCAATTTTTCATGACGCTAGTGTTTCGGCAAAGCCGATTTGCAAACAGGGTGTCGGCGGCCCCATTCGTTCGCATGAAGTGACCGCAGGAGCAGAGAAAGCACTGACAAACCAAGCTTTATTCACTGTCCAACGAAAGCAAATGCAATTTGAATGCCGAACCGTCATCGATGGGAAAATCCCGGGGATTTTCGGGATTCTCAAGTCGTAGCGGATGCATGGGCCGCTTCTTCATGACAAATTTGCAGTTTTGACGCGGTCGGTGTCAGTTTGACGACTTTTTCTCGTCACCCTTGTGCAGTACCGCCATGAATGCCTTTTGCGGGATGTCGACACTGCCCACAGATTTCATCCGCTTTTTACCTTCACGCTGCTTGGCCCATAATTTTTTCTTTCGCGAAATATCACCGCCGTAACATTTGGCAGTAACATTTTTCCTCATGGCTTTGACCGTTTCCCGGGCAACCACTCGATTTCCAATGGTGGCTTGAACCGCGATTTCAAACATGTGGCGGCTGATTTCTTCTTTCAGTTTTTTGGCAACCGCCCTGCCCCTGCGTTCCGCGTCGGCGCGGTGGCAGATGATACTTAGGGCGTCAATGCGATTGTTGTTCACGATCATATCTACACGCACCAAGTCGGCTTGTTCGAATCCTTGGAATTCGTAATCCATGGTGCCGTAGCCGCGGGTGGCACTTTTAATTTTGTCGTGCAGGTCGTAAATCACCTCGGCCAGCGGTAGGTCATAGGTCAGCATGATTCTCGTCGCGCTGACGTACTCCGTGCCTTGTTGAATCCCTCGTCGTTCTTGACAAAGTTTCATCACCGAGCCGACGTAGGCTTCGGGTTGAATTAGATTAACGCGAACGATGGGTTGTCGAAACTCCTCAATATCACCTGAGTCAGGGACCTCTTGGGGTTTGTGGACCTCTATCACGCTGCCGTCTCGGCGCTTGATTTCATAGCTTACGTTAGGCGCGGTCTGGATCAGGTCGATGTTCGCTTCGCCTTCAAGTCGTTGCTGGATAATTTCCATATGCAACAGTCCCAGAAAACCGCAGCGAAAACCAAAGCCAAGTGCATCGGATGACTCGGGTTCGAATTCAAAACTCGGGTCATTGATCGCCAGCTTATTCAAGGCGTCTCGAAGTTCCGAGAAGTCTTGGCCATCGGAAGGGTATAACCCGCAATACACCATGCGTTTTGGCTGCTCGTAACCCGCGACGGGTTCCGCAGGATTGTTAACCGTGCTGATGGTGTCACCGATGTGAGCAGCGTCCAGTGACTTAATATTGCAAATCAAGTAACCGACTTGCCCGCCCAGCAGTGTGTCGCAAGCAGTCTGCTTGGGTTCGAAATGTCCTAGTTCTTGTACTTCATGAGTGTGGTTGGATCGCAGGAATTTGATCTTGTCACCCTTTTTGACGCTCCCGTTAAGCATGCGGCAGTAGGTGATGGCACCACGGTACTCGTCGTAATGCGAGTCGAAAACCATGGCCTGCAAGGGGGCGGTGCGATCGGCCTTAGGTGCTGGGAATTGGTTGACGATGGCTTTCAGTAAATCGTCGATGCCAATACCCGCTTTCGCACTCACACGAATGCAGGAGTCAGCGGCTAACCCAAGTACCTGTTCCATCTCCTGGGCGACTTCGTCTGCCCGTTGGTTTACTAAATCGATCTTGTTGATGACTGGGATAATCTGCAGGTCATGTTCGAGAGCGGCATAGGCGTTTGCTACGGTTTGAGCCTCTACACCCTGAAAGGCATCAACCAGTAAAAGCGCGCCCTCGCAGCAGGCCAGGCTGCGGGAGACTTCGTAATGAAAATCGACATGACCTGGGGTATCGATCAGGTTTAATTCAAAGGTTTGCCCTTCGATTTGTGCCTGCATGGTCACGGCACGTGCTTTGATCGTAATGCCGCGTTGGCGCTCCAGCTCCATATCGTCTAGCAACTGTTCTTGCATCTGTCGTTTGGCAACGGTGCCGGTGTGCTCTAATAGACGATCCGCCAACGTGCTCTTGCCATGATCGATGTGGGCGATGATGCAAAAGTTACGGATTTGACTGGCAGGGAGTGTCTTCCCCTGCGTCATTTTTCTAGTGCGTATTTCGTTCATGTTTGTTGATCATAAAGGCGTTTGGCCAAGCCCGCAGCGCCGATCCATCCGGCGGATCCGCCAAGCGAGGCGAATTCAATCTTAAGGTTGTCGGCAATGCGATCGAAAACAGCGCGATGAACTGCTTTTTCAATTGTATCTAGAAAACGTTGCCCCACGGGCGAGTTCGTTCCCCCAAAATTCATCGCTCCACCCAGCAGGAAAATGTCGGGGTCTACCGTGTGAGCGAGATCTGCGATTCCCCGGGCCAAAAACCCGGCCGTTTGGTCGATGATTTGCCAGGCGCCGGGGTCTTCCCGTAAGGCGCAATGGTATACGTCCTCAGCGTTTAAGTCACCGGCTGATTCCAAGATCTTGGCTAATTCGCCGCTCGGGCACTGGGCGGCCATTTCTTTTGCCGCCACAGCAACCGCTGAGGCGCTGGCGTAGGCCTCGAGGTGCCCCTTGATGCCACAGGAGCAAACACGGGCCTGCTCACTAAAATCAACCATCGAATGACCGCATTCCGCAGCCATGTCGTTTCGCCCCACCACCAATTGGTTGTCGATGACGATTCCCCCGCCAACTCCGGTCCCCAAGGTCAGTAAGACAAGGCTGTCATAAGTTTTTGCCGTGCCGATCCAGAATTCGCCCCAAGCGGCAGCATTCGCGTCATTTGCGTAGTGCACCGGACAGCCCAGCGATTGGCTGAGGGCATCACGGATCGGGTAGTGCCGCCAGCCTGGCATGTTAACGGGATCTAGGATCATGCCCTGACGACTATCCAAGGGGCCCGGCGTGCCCAAGCCGGCGGCGAGAAATCGCTCCCCGCCGTTGGTTTGTAGCAGACCCGTTAACGTCTCTCGCACCCGGCTGATGGCGTCTTCCGGACCCCGTTCGTCCTGTGTGGGGATAGAGGTCTCTTCCACAATCTGTCCAGCAGCGGAAATGACGCCTATTTTTATCGAGGTTCCACCCACATCGATGCCGGCAAACCAGGGATCCAAAGTGTGCGAATTTGGGCCGGAATCTGTGGACATGGGCGGTTTTGGGGAAAGGTGAGATCACAGGCGAGCTACGTAGCAGTGGAATTATAAATTGGTATCGGTAAATGGCCTAGTTCAATCCATGCTGCGGGGTTTATTCGAACGAATTCCTTGAGCTACAATGGGGCTAGTTAATAGCCGGTATGGCTGAAGTCGTGAGAGGTCAGGTTGCGTTTCGATACGGTCGTGGCCTCCCGCGAATCCAGGGATTCCGGTGTGCCGAATACGATTGGGGAATCTCCAACCGTCGCGGCGTCGTTGTGGAGCTATCCTTGGTGTTATCAAAATGTCTTTTTCGAATGTGCCCCGTGAGCACCGTGGTGTGATCGAGGCCTGCCAGACCCGTTTGGGGTATGCCTTTCAAGATCCGAGCTTGCTGTTGGAGGCTTTGACCCATGCCTCTAACGCCAATACCCGACTCAAATCAAATGAGAGATTGGAATTTCTTGGAGATTCGATTTTGGGGTTCGTCGTCTGTGACTTGCTGTACCAGCGATTTCCCGATCTTTTAGAGGGTGATTTGACGCAAATAAAATCGGCGGCCGTAAGCCGTTCGACTTGTGGAAAAATCGGTAAGCGAATGGGTTTGGCTGATTTTCTGTTGACCGGCAAAGGCATGAACGTGACCCGCGGCATGCCCGATTCTTTAGTCGCCAATGCTGTCGAGTCCATCATTGCAGCCATTTATCTTGATGGAGGTCTGCAACCGGCTCAACGTTTTATCATCGAAAATATCGTTGATGACATTCGAGAAATTGCGGATGGTAACGCTGAACTAAATTTCAAGTCTTCGTTGCAACAGTTGGCGCAGAAAAAGAATGGTGCGCCTCCTTCTTATCATTTGTTGCAGGAGGTCGGTCCTGATCATCTCAAGCGGTTTCTGATTTGTGCTCAAGTTGGAAAGGCGCGTTTCTCACCCGCATGGGGTGGGAATAAAAAACGCGCGGAGCAACGCGCTGCAGGCAATGCGCTCGCAGAATTGGAAGGGCAAGAGCCTCCGTTTTCAGGAGCAGCCTCGGAGTGAGGTGATTGAGTTCGGGCGGTATTTATAGCGGCTTCTTTGACAGCCTTCACGCTCCCGAAAGAGTCAGGGCTTTGTCGCGAGAGTCGCCAAGAAGACAGCAATCTTTTTTGATAATGCGTCTCCACCTCCCCAACGATCCTCAAATAAGTCCCGAATTTGGAAGCCTGCTTCTATTTGACCACCGATGAGATCTTGCAAAGTATGACCATATTCGGCCGGTGAGGGGGGAATGGATGTGGTGGTTATTGCTGGGGATTCACTGGGCGATTCTGCATGCGGAATTGAATTCGTGACAACAAATTTTCCAGCCAGTAATAATTCTGGATCAAATAGATAGTTAATTGGATTAACGAATCCAGTGATTAAGATGCCGCCAGGTTTCAGTACTCGATAGGCTTCCCGCCAAACGGGTATCACGTCAGGACAAAAATTGAGCGAGCACGGATTGAGGACGCAATCAAAGGGGCCCAGGTCACCGAGATCGCGCATGTCCACTTGGACCGTTTTAAGCGTCAGGTTTTCTCGCTCCGCCACCTGGCGATCGAGAGCAAGTTGTTCGCTACTGAAATCAGCCACAGTTACCTCCGCCCCAGCGGCCGCGAGAAGGGGGCCTTGGTGCCCTCCCCCACCGGCTAGGCAAAGTATCTTCAGTCCCGCGGGTGCACTGAGCCAGTGCGACGGAATGTATTTGATGGCAGTGACTTTGATTGCCGGTTGCCCTAGGCGAGCATTGGCAATTTCTTCCCTGGATGCGGGCACAAACCATTGAGTCGCGGACGCAGCGATGGCATCCCATGCCGCACGATTGAAATCGGTGTGGTCCAAAGTTTGGGGTCTCCTGGTATCTAATCGTTTCAGGCGTGCATTAACAAAGGCTGAGCAAGATGCACGGTGGCAATCTCGCAAGCGTTCACGGTGACGCTGCCGAGTTGTATATTTCTACTGTCTTTTACGGTAAGGATCACGCTGCGGTTCTCGTTCGCCTTAGTCGCGTTCAGTTCGCTTCGTCCAAGTTTTCCAGTGAATTCATTAGCGACGCCCGACGCCCTCGGGGGCCAAGCTCGATCAGGCGAATTCTGCTTATTTCCCCGTCGGCCAACTGGAATTTCAGCAATGTTCTTTGCAAATGAAATCCGTGGTGTCCCGCGGCACCGGGGTTTAGATACTGCATGTTCCCCAAGCGAGCATCTTTTTCGACATGTAAAATATGCGAATGACCACAGATCAGTAAATCCGGTGGGTCGCTTTTGAGCTTAGCACGAACGCGACGATCGTAGCGCCCCGGACGCCCAGCAATATGCGTTAACCAGACATGCACTCCTTCGCACTCGAATCGTAAATTCTCCGGATATCTGTCTTGAATTTCTTCGTCGTCGATATTGCCATGAACACCGCGAAATACTGGAAACGCAAGTTCCAAACGCTCCGCTACGCTTGGACCAAAGTCGCCCGCATGCCAAACTTCATCGCATGTTTCAAAAAGTTTAGGCACCCGGGGATCTAAGAATCCGTGAGTATCCGAAATTAGTCCTATTTCCATAATGCTTGGCAGCGTGCTTCCAGTGTGATGAGCTAAATCGAAACGCAAACCGATTTAACTTCCAAGTAATTATTTAAGGCCTCGTGTCCCATTTCACGACCCCAGCCTGATTGTTTGTATCCGCCGAAAGGTAAGGCGGCGTCGAAAACGTTGTAGCAGTTGATCCAAACCGTGCCCGCACGCATCGATTTTGCGATCCCGTGGGCACTTGCTAAATCATCTGTCCAAATACCAGCTGCTAATCCGTAGGCTGTGTCATTGGCTCGGGCGATTAAGTCCTGCTGATTCTCAAAAGGCATGGCAACGACAACGGGGCCAAATATTTCCTCTTTGACGATTTCCATGGCCTCGTGGGTTTCCACCAAAACGGTGGGGTTCACAAAATAGCCCTCTAGGTCCACGGCATCGCCCCCGCACATTGCCTTTGCACCCGCGGTTTGGCCGCGGTCGACAAAACCTGTCACGCGTTCAAATTGTTCTTTAGATACCAAGGGGCCCATTTGAGTCTCTGCATGAAAACCATCGCCTACTTTGATCTGCTTGGCTTGCTCACTGACACCTGCACAAACCTCGTCAAATATCTCGGCGGCAACGTACAAACGTGATCCAGCGCAGCAACATTGTCCATGATTAAAGAAAATGGCATTGGCGGCACCCGGTATCGCCGTTTGCAAATCGGCGTCTTTGAGGATGATGTTGGGGCTTTTACCTCCCAGTTCCAAGGTGACCTTTTTTAGGTTGCCGGAAGCCGCCTGCACGATTTGTTTGCCCACCTCGGTAGAACCCGTAAACGCGACTTTGTCGACGCGATCTTCCGCCGCCAACGCTGCTCCCGCGTCACCGTATCCAGTAACAATATTGACCACACCGTTGGGAAGTCCGGCTTCCTGAATCAATTCACCTAAGCGGATCGCCGACAGCGGAGTCTGCTCTGCCGGTTTAAGAATGATGGTACAACCGGCTGCCAGAGCGGGAGCTAGTTTCCAAGCAGCCATCAACAATGGGAAGTTCCACGGAATGATCTGACCGACCACGCCGACGGGTTCCTTTAATGTGTAAGCATGAAAATTTGCCCCCGGTACGTTGGGGACTGAAATGGGGATCGTGTGCCCTTCAATCTTGGTGCACCAGCCCGCCATGTAGCGAAAGATGTCCGCCGCCAATGGCACATCGGCAGCCCTAGCGACAGTAAATGGCTTTCCATTGTCCAGCGTTTCCAATTGCGCCAGTTCGTCTCCGTGGGTTTCGATCAGGTCGCCAATTTTCCAGATGATCTTGCTGCGATCCGAGGCGGTCATCTGGGACCATGGCCCGGTATCAAAAGCTTTTCTGGCGGCTTGCACCGCATGCTGAATGTCCGCTTTTTTGCCATGCGCCACTTGGGCTACACATTGGGTCGTCGAAGGGTTGAGCACCTCGAAAAGAGTACCGTCCTGCGCTTCCGTCCAATGGCCGTCGATAAAAAGTTTTTTGGGGCTCGCCAAGAAAGTTTTTAGTAATTCAGGGGGGGCTTCAGATGCGGTTGCCATCACAGTTCTCCTTTTAAAGTGGGCCCAAGGATTCAAGTGTAGCAAATTTATTTGGCTGCTGAACGTTGCTTGAGACCAGCAAAAAAGCAGCTTAAGCGATAAACAATCCTGTATGAATTGAGGAAGGTAGCCAAGTGTCTAGGCCAAATAGGGCGTGTGATGTGAGGTTTCGCGTCGGATTTTTCCGATCTTTGCAAGCAACTGGCTCAATAGGCGTTTTTCTTTCGGCTGGCCCTTTCTGTGACAGCCAACTTGCTGATAAAATGCGGATGTTCGGCACTCCCAAGCCGAAACATTTAGACTCATCACCGACCCAAGGAAATTCGATGCGTTTTTTGCCTAGCATGCTTGTCGCCATTTGCGTTGTTTTTGCCATCAGTTCTTTAAGCCCGGCATCAGCCCAATTGATCCGCATCAATAACAATGGGTTCGGAGGGGTTAACATTCGTGCCCCGTTTGTTCGAGTAAACACTAGTCCTTATGGGACCCACGTACGGGCACCATTTGTCGAAGTGAACTCGCCACCTGGGCGCTATTATCAACCGCCCTACTACGCACCCGCGCAGCCCTATTATCGACCGGCACCCGGGCAACCCTATTATCGGCCCGTTCCCGGGCAACCCTATTATCAAGCTCCTGCCGCGCCGGGCGCCGTCATGCGACAACCCAATCAGTCACCGCGTTTCAATCCGACTCGTCCAGGTCAGCAAGTTCAATCCTCTGGTGTGGCACCGGGCGTTACGCCCCGAAATGCAGCACCGCGTGTAACCAACCGTCAACCAAGAAACCAGCCAGCTCAAAAATCGGCCAACCCTTCCCAATTGAGAACGGTTGGAAAACCGCCGTCGAACGCTGCTCAGGCCACGCCAAACGACGCACAAAAGAAGCCATTATCCAAAACGGAATTGAAATCAGTTTTGGATAAGCCATCCACGCCGTCCTTGGATTCCTTCGAAGAATTACCAGCGCCGAAGCAGGGAGCTTCCGGGAAAACCACGAAAAAGAAATAAGGCGGCCAGGCTGTTGAGCTGTAACGCTCTAGGGTTCATTCTTAATGAGCTTGATAAGCGGTTCCCGCAGGTTCTCGCCATGCTTTGCGTTTCAACCTTGCATAATTGCGGCGGTATGAAATGAGGATTGGGGTGATGCCGGTACAGTCTTGTCGACGTCAATGCCGATCGATTCTTAAGTGCAATACTGTCCGCTGATGATCTATCTGCGGCTTGGCTTTTAAGATACATCCAAAAGCTTTCCGGCATGAAGGCTGGTTTGATGATTGTATGGCCAATCAATTTGTGGCGGAAACAGACGAACCGGCTGCGATCTTTCAACCGCCGCGGCTACTCCTTTGTTGCTTTGGCGGATCGCCAAAGTCTTCAGGGTGAAGATGGGTGCGGTTGGATGTTGGCGATTTCAGGGTGTCGCCGCCAACCCAAGAAACCATATGCGGGGGCCAACTGCACTGCCGAGATCTGTTGGCATAAAACTAAATCTCCCTTAGGCATCGTTGCGGCGTGGATAACACGCAAG
>JAAEPL010000353.1 GCA_024232675.1 Planctomycetaceae bacterium | reverse complement strand
GCTCAGTGTTCTCGCCAGAATTGCCAATCGAGCGGATCGCTGGAACGGGATTTGCAAAAATAGAGCGGGAGCTACAGAAAATCTAGGATATCGCGCACCGAATCGAAGGCGCGATAATTTGGATGAACGATAGGTTCGTCAGGGATTTCGTGGACCCAAGTCGTGTGAAACGGGACCAAAAACGCATGCGCTCCGATTTCCAGTACCGGTAAGATGTCTGATCGAGGGGAATTGCCGACCATCAGGAATTCGTCAGCGTCAATGTCCAGATGGTTGACGAGTTTCTGGTAATGAGTGGGAGTTTTGTCCGAGACGATTTCGATATGGTGGAAACAATCTTGCAATCCTGATTTGTTCAACTTGCGTTCTTGATCCAACAAGTCGCCCTTGGTGGCTACCACCAATCGATAATCCTTGGCGAGGTGGGCTAACGTCTCCTCAATGCCCGGCAATAACTCAACGGGTTGGTTTAGCATCTCTTTTCCGACGTCGAGCAATTGTTCGACCATTGCCGTCGGTAACTTACCTTGGGAGATCCGCACTGCAGCCTCAATCAACGACAACGTAAATGGCTTGATGCCATACCCATAAAGTGGCAAGTTTTTCATCTCTGTTTCGTAGAGAATTTGGAACGCTTCATCTGCCGGGAGATAGCCGGACAGTAAATCACAGAATAGTGATTCTGCATCACGGAAAAACGTTTCGTTCACCCACAAGGTATCGTCAGCATCAAATGCGATGACTTGAATCTGCTCAAGTTTTTGCATCACGGCGGTAATCCTCGGGAGATCCGTCAGTGCTTGGGTTTACGACTCACGGATGGTTGCGATGTAACCAATGGAACGCGTTGGGGTGGCTCGCTTGAAAGGCCGAGATCACTTTTCCAGTGGCTCGACCAACGCATTGTTTGGGAGTATAGCCTACTGTCCTTGCAAGATGGATGACTTGATATTCATGAGTTGGAATTGATTTCGCATGATGGTCTTTTCACCAACGGAAACGGCAGCAGAGAAATCAAAAACATCGCTGATATGTTCATTGAGGGAAACCTTTACCGTGAGTTTATCGCCTGGCCGGGCGAAGCTTTTGTAACGGGCTAGTTTCACCTTAACGAGGACTCCTAGAGCATACTCGTTAAAAAATGGGTCGTCGGTATTGTAGTCACTCATGGGGTTGTATTCCGCCGCGATCAAGATCCCCGCAGATTGAGTGGTCAACTCTTGCATCATGGCACCTGGCATTATTGGCGCACCGGGAAAGTGCCCCGCAATAAAAAATTCTTCTCCCGAAACCGTCTTGCTGGTGAGAATTTCTTTGGGCGTAATTGATACGATTTCGTCGACCATCAAATAAGGATTTCGATGGTGCAGATAGTCTTCGATTTTTTCAAATCGGTGTTGATGATAAGCCATGAAGTTTTGACCTGTGTGTTTTCCTGTTTCGCCCTAGTTCCAAATTCTAATCGATAAGACATGGTTTCGTAGAGTGGGGTCAGCCCTTGTTGCCGGCGTGCTGGCGGGATTGAGCCCCTCGTGGGGGTGAGACCGTGCATTTACAGGGCGGCAGCATTTGAGCTCGTGATGCCGATGTTTCATGGCTGACTTAGCTTTTGGGCAGTGGCCCATCCGCTCAGAAATGCCCCTTCTACTCGAGAACCACAAACCCAGTCACCGCAAACTAGAATACGTCCATGTTCACTTTCAAGATACCTATCGAGCAGCGGATCGCCGGCAATCGCATATTTCCACCGATGTCCTTGCACGGCAATGGGTCGTCGAGGCTGAATTCCCGTAACGCGCCAGAATTCCTGCAACATCTTCTCAGTGACGACCTCACTAGGGCTTTCCCAGTGCGTCTCTGTCCATTCCGGTGTGGCATGTACGACGATTTGCTCGCAATGAGAATTCCGCCCCGGCTTGGTGCTGTTACGAGCCGTCCAAGAGAGGATGGATTCGTGCAGGAACGCTCCCACCCATTGGTCGGTGAGAGGTTCATCAAATGTGACCATCATGGCCCAGCAGGGACTCATGGATACTGGAGTAATTCTCTCTTTTAAGTCGGGGGAATCGACCAGCAATTCGGCTGTCTGTTCCGCAGGTGTTGAAACCACCACGCGATCAAATTTATCGATCGTCATGCCATCTTCGTCGAGCAATTCAACTTGACCTGCCACTTGGACAAGGCGATCGATGCGGGTTTGTTTTTTGACCTCTAAGCCCACCGCAAGAAATTTGCAAACCGAATTCATCGCCGGGGTGCCAACGAAACGCGGTAATGAGCGGGATTCCCGTTGTATGAGCCCGTCTTTCAGCACCACAAACCGTTGCTGTTTAGCGGCGTCAGGCCACTTTGCGACCAAGCCTTCATCCACCCATTGGTTCACTCGCGTTTCAAACAGGGGGTCTCTCGCAGTGAAGTACTGGGCTCCGTGGTCAAAGCTGGTTTCCGGTTCGGCGCGGCGGGTTGCCATACGACCGCCGACCCCTCTGCTTTTGTCAAAAACCGTCACGAGGAACCCATGTTTGGCAAGTTCGTGGGCCGCTACCAAACCGGAAAGGCCAGCGCCAATCACGCCTACGGTGGTCCGACCGTGTGAGGCTGGGTTCATGGACTAAGACCCTTGTCCGTCCGTGCCGGTCGCGTCGTTCACTTTCCCAAGTAAACGAAATGGAGCAATGATGTTGTCTCGCATCCGTACTTTGGTTTCGGTAATCGCGCCCAAGATGAGCGTCGCATCGTCATCCTTAAGGTTGCCATCAGCCAGCGAACCAATCTGCTCGAGCAGGTAGGGGATGATCTGTGTCGGTGTCTCAAAGGAACGATGGTTTAATAGCTCAACCAGCCCTTTGATACCTAGTATACGCTTGTCATTATTTACCGACTCGATGAATGCATCACTGTAGAGGAGGAACATATCTCCGACCTCGGTAGTGATTTTTCGGCCAGGGTAATCCGATTCGTCGTAAATGCCGAGCGGTAGATTTCCCAACGCCTTGTCCGATTCAGCGGGATCTAAGTGGACCCATTTGTTTTGCTGGGCGCTATAATAAATCGGGTAGGGATGTCCTGCGACACTAATCGCCAAACTACGTTTAGGCTCAAAAAAGGTGGCCACTACTGCGGTGGCGAAACCGCTGACTTCGGAGACATTCCCAAACTCGCGGTTCATTCCCTCAACGAATTGCCGTTGGCTAATTTTGTTTACGTTTGTCCGCATGAGATCACGCAACGCAATCGCTAGTTGCGAGGCTGCCTCTCCGTGGCCGCAGACGTCCGCTAACATCAAGCGAGAAATTCTGCCCGACGCGCAGGACGTTAAATAATAGATATCTCCGCCCCCCACAACGCTATCAGCGAAGGGTTTGCTGTGGACATAAATATCCAAGCCTGGGGCAGTGAAATTCTTGTCGATGGCATGATTGCCACCCCAGATCTCCATGCATTGCATGCGTTCGGCGGGCTGTGTGGTGGATTCTGACACGAAGGTTGAAGCGCGGTTAAGTGAGCAGCTGCGATATTGATTCAGGTTGTGATTCTACTCCAAAGTCACATCGGACCCGATGCGTATTCAACCGTTGGTTGATTGATTTCCTAACTTCAGCGACTCAAAACTCCGGCCGCGAAACTGGCTTTTTACGTCAGTGCGGGGGAAGTTGTCGCATAGCCAAGCGAGGATAGAAGGCGTTTCCTCTTGCGAATCCAGCACATCTTCGCTATTTACACCCCAGCATTCCAATTTACACCCCAGCATTCCCATTGTTTGCTGTTTCTTTTTCTTTCTAAGAGGTCGTCTGATGTTCCATACGTTGCCGCGAGCCGGTTTTTATTGTGCCTTCATGGTGGTAATTGCTGTGAGCAGTGTTTGGGCTCAGGAAAATGAATCTCGGTCGATCTACCAATTTGGAGGTTTCAAATTGGGGGTGATTAACACACAGGAAGAGGCCGTTGCCACTGATAATGCTTGCGAAATTTCAATTGCCGTAAACTGTGACGGAGAAATACCGTTCATCGGTTGCTTGCCCCAGTTAGTAAATCTTTTCGGGAGCGTTGCGGAAGAGGATCCGCAAGTGATTGTCGTGGCAAATAGCTGTGACGAGAAATGTTGCCAAGGCCTGCAAGCCAAGCAGATGGTTTGCGAATCCGCCGAGTGCACTGAAGGTTACGCGACACCAGCGATAACGATTCAAGGAACTTGCCCAGCGGGATCCTGTAAGTCAAGTTGTTGTGCATCCACTGATACCTGTTCAGCGGGGTCCAGTGGATCTTGTTGTGCCGGGTCTCAGATTCATTCTGGTATTCAAGTCAGTCAATTGATGACTAACGAGAATCCAGCCAATTGTGCAACTTGCCCGCACCGAGGATCTTCTGACGACTCTGTTTGCTGTGCTAATTCCGATCAAGTCTGTCGACATGACGAGAAAGTACGGTTGGTCAGTCACGTTGCAACGAGCTCCGTGAATGGTCCCACGCAACAACAATTGATGAGCGGGTTAATGGAGGCACGCGTGGAAAATGCTCGCCTGCAAATGCAAATCGAAGCGATGAAACACCATTGCGAAATGATTGAAGAAATGACCGAACTACGTGCTAGAAATGAACTGTTAGAGGAAATGGCAGAGCTGCGTACTCAAAATGTGGAACTGCAGGTGCGGTTAGAGATGCAGGAACGTCACCACGCCATGACTCCTCAGCAACCGATGCATTCCCGTGTTGGTATCGGTACGGCAGCCATGCCGCAATTGATGAAGGCTCGGGCGGTCAGGATCTCCACGCCGCAGCACATGCAAAATGTAATTTTAACGGGAAGCCCTGAGTTTACCGCAACTCCTTTGACGCCTAAATGCACGGACTGCCCTAATTGTCCCCATCAGAATCGCGTCGAATCTGAACAGCGATAACCGCTCAGGATTCAAAACAAGATCACCCTAAAAGGACCTGTTGCAACAGGTCCTTTTTTTTGGCTCAGCTAGGTCTTAGCCCGGTTGTGATTCGTCTTGAACGTGAGTGATTTTTCCGGTTGCTTTATTACGCAAAATAAAACGAACTGTGCCATCAGGCATGTGTTCCCGTTTGACGAGATCGTGATGTTCATCAAATTCACGAGCGACGGAAATCGGCTCGACGTGTTCCCGGCCTCGCCAGACTTCCAGCTCAATGGGCTCCCACTTTTTGGAAGTGGCTGATCGATACGCGGCGTCGATGATCGCATTGGTGATGTAGCCGTCGTAGAAAGTTTCCCGGGGTGCCCTGCCCTTTTCGACGGCGCCGAGCATGTCGTCAAACATATCGACATAGCCTAGGGAAGCGGTTTCGTCTCCAACGGGAAATAACCAACCCGTTGCAGAATCCGCTTTTTCAGCGACGTACTGGGTGTCATTTTGCTGGGAAAACATCTCCATTCCCGTGCGTAACCAATGGTTTAACCAGATCGTACCTTCCGTTCCGGCCACTTCGTCGCGCAGATCCATGCCGCCGCGAAACGACCAACTGACTTCGAACTGGCCAATGGCGCCATTTTCGTAGCGAACCATGCCAATAGCATGATCTTCAGTTTCAATGGGGTGTACTTGGGTGTCCGCCCAGCAAACCACTTCCACAGGGCGGATGTCCTTGCCGATGAAATTGCGGGCGATTTCAATGCAATGACATCCCATGTCGACAATGGCGCCGCCGCCGGAGTACTCTTTGTTCCAAAACCATTCACTGTGAGGACCAGGATGGGTTTCGCGTGAACGTACCCAAAGCACATCTCCCACCGCGCCTGCCTGCACGGAAGCTAGGGCCTTGAGCGTTTTGGGGGTGTATACGAGATCTTCCAGGTAGCCCGCGAAGACTCCCGCAGATTCGACGGCATGCAACATCTTTAGAGCCTCATCGGCAGTGCGACCCAAAGGCTTGGTGCAGAGGACCGGCTTTCCTGCGGCGGCGGCTGCCAATACCGCTTCCTGGTGCAGATGGTTAGGTAGTCCTACCACAACGATGTCAACCTCATCATGCTCGATACATGTTTGGATATCAGTGGTGGCATGAGGAACATCCCATTGTTGGGCAAACTTTTTGGCCGATTCATGGGTGCGTGATTGAACCACGGTAATTTGGTCGCGCCCGCGTTTACCGTGGAGAGCTTGAGCATAAAACGAAGCAATTAATCCCGATCCCAACATTCCAATTCGCATGCTGTTTCCTTTATTACCAGTCGTTGCCTAGGCAGGGTGTGCTTTGCTAAATCTGATTCCAAGTTTTTGGTTTCCCCTAAATTCCGAGAGACGCTCTTACCCGCTGCTCGTCCCAAATTTCGAGTGGGTGATAATTCGGGTGCTTGCTCGGTAGGAAGGGATCGTTGTGGCGTGTGTTGTAGCAACAGATCAATGACCAACGGGGGTGCTCACTGCCGTTGCGATCAGAGCGGTGGAGTGTATTGCTGTGAAAAAAAACGGCATCGCCTGGATTCAATTCACAGAATACTAATTCCAGCCGTTGCAGGGCGACTTCCACGCGTTGCAAATCAGCTCCTGTCTGGTCTCCGGTTTTACCATGTTCGATACGCCCCATGTGATGCGAGCCGCGAATGACTTGTAGGCAACCATTGGCTTGAGTTGCTTGATCAACCGCGAGCATGCAACTGGCCATGTCTGGGTAAAGACAGCCATTGTTGTACCAATAACCGTAATCTTGATGCCATTCCCACGCGCCACCAACCTTGGGTTCTTTTAGCATCATTTTGTGATGGTAGTGATAGACTTCATCCTGCAAAAGGAATTCCATATTCCCGGCAACGCGTTTGCTGCGAACGATCGCCGCGTAAGGTGAATGATCAAGTTCATTTCGCACTGCCAACTTGCTTTCGTTACCCGCCGCGTCCTTCTTGGCGTAAGCGTCCTCCAAGATCGCTCGGTCGGATTTTGCAATTTGCAAAAGCTGGAGCATCTCGTCCTTGTTAAATAAGGCGGGCACGATGAGAAACCCGTCTTGATGAAACTGTTCTTTTTCGCGTTCCGTAAGTTGCTTTGCCATGTTTTTTAAGGTTTCGCGTGGACAATGTTTTTCGTAAATATACTCGAAAACACACAAACGAATCCACTTGCATGGATGGGCGAAAGCGTGTCGATTGCTGCGGCCTAGTGAAATTTCGTCGCGAAGGAAATTAGATTACAATGGGGCCGTGCAAACATCTGTATTTTTCGGTCAGTTTAATGCGCTGTGTTTCTTTTATTACGATCGTCATTGCGACCCTGCTTGGGGTGTGCACCCAAGATTCGGTACGGGCCCAGGATTTTTCTTCCCAACAGATCGATTTTTTTGAAAATCGCATTCGACCGCTCTTGGTAGAGCATTGCTTGGCTTGTCACGGAGCAGAAAAAGACGAAGTGCGCGGCGGTCTTTACCTGACTTCGCGAGGCGCTATTTTGAAAGGCGGAGACTCCGGCCCTGCGGCGGTACCGGGGCAAGCGGCGGAAAGCCTTTTAATTCGATCTGTGCACTACGAAGATTATGAAATGCCACCCAGTGGGCAGTTAACTTCGCGGCAAATCAAAGACTTGGAAACTTGGGTCGAACTGGGGTTGCCGGACCCAAGAGCAGACGACGCGAATCGCGGTCCGGAAAAACCGATTGATATTCAATTGGGAAAACGTTTTTGGGCATTTCAGGCTTTGCCCGAAGAACACGTTGACCCGGTAACCGACAACGATGACTGGTCAGACACACCCGTCGATCAATTCATCCATCAGCAATACGTTGCTGCAGGTATTCGACCCGTAGGTGATACGGATCGTCGTACTTTAATTCGCCGTGCTTATTTTGCTTTGATCGGTTTGCCTCCCACAAACAGTCAAGCTGCCAAATTCATCGAGGATCCTGCAGGCATGGAAGAGGCCTTCGCCAAGGTGGTTGACGAATTGCTGGCATCCCCCCATTTCGGTGAGCGTTGGGGACGGCACTGGTTGGACGTGGCGAGATTTGCCGAATCGAGTGGCGGTGGGCGTAGCTTGATGTTTCCGGATGCGTGGCGGTTTCGCGATTACGTTATCGATGCTTACAACAAAGACAAGTCTTTCGACCAGTTCATTCTGGAACAAATTGCTGGCGATTTACTTCCTTGGGAGTCCCATGATCAAAAGATCGAGCAATTGATCGGCAGCGGGTTTTTAGCTTTGGGGCCGACCAATTACGAGCAACAAGACAAAGAGCTTTTGCGGATGGAAGTAATTGACGAACAGGTTGACACGATAGGGCGAGCGTTCATGGGACTAACCCTTGGATGTGCACGGTGCCATGACCACAAATTTGACCCCATACCGATGACGGATTATTACGCATTGGCCGGGATTTTCGGCAGCACGGATTCGCTGGTGGACGGCAACGTATCGAAATACGTTGAACAACCTCTTGCCACAGAGGTGGAGGTTCAGTTGCGGGATGACTTTCGTAAACGTGTTGCGGGATTAACAAAGCAACGAAAAGCAGCAGAAGCGAAACGGTTAAGTTTGGGCGGGGGCAAGGAACGCGCAAAGTCCCCCAAAAGTGTGAGCTCAAAGACGTTGAGCGGTGTGGTGGTCGATGATCGGCATGCTGAACTGAGTGGGCAATGGAAGACCTCGGCTTTCACCGCAGCGTTTGTCGATGGGAGATATCTTCACGACATGGATGCTGGAAAAGGAAAGAAGCGAGCGGTCTTTACGCCTCGTTTGTCGCATGGAGGCCAGTACGAAGTCCGGATGGCCTATTCCACTGGTGGAAATCGAGCTTCCAACGTACCGGTCGTGATCGATCATCAAGATGGGCGAGAGACCGTCATTGTGAATCAGTCCAAAAAGCCACCGATAGAGGGGCTGTTTGTTTCTTTAGGAACCTATCGGTTTGAGGCCGATAATCAATCATCCGTCACCATTTCGACAGCAGGTACCGACGGTCATGTGATTATCGACGCCATCCAGTTTTTGTCAGCAGACGACAAGCTCGCCAAGAAAACGGGTGGGCGGAAGTTGGAAAGGGAGTCGCTTGCAGGCGGAGCCCAGTCAGATTTGGAAAGCCCGGAAGCACCAGCGTTAGCAAAATTAAGGCAGCAAATTGCCGAATTGGACCGGCAGCTAACTACCTTGAAACAAAACAGCCCAGGTCCACTCGCCGTTGCCATGTCGGTGCGAGATTCTAAAACACCTGAAGATGGGCACTTATACATTCGGGGTGCTGTAAGGCATCCAGGACCGATTGTGCCGAGAGGCTTCGTTTCGGTTTGTTGTGACACGGAAAGCACGCCCGATTTAGGGAAACACGAAAGCGGTCGCTTGCAACTGGCTCGCTGGTTAGCTAGTCCCGATCATCCATTGACCGCTCGGGTTTATGTCAACCGAGTGTGGAGGCATCTCTTCGGTCAGGGGATCGTCGCCACTCCGGATAATTTTGGATCGATGGGGCAACGGCCTTCTCATCCGAAATTATTGGACTACTTGGCGAATGATTTTATTCGCGAAGGTTGGTCGACTAAAAAACTGATTCGAAAAATTATGCTCTCGAGAATCTACCGTTTGGCCAGTGTGGAAAACCCTTCCACGCGAGAAATTGACCCTGAGAATCGATGGTTGGCCAGAGCCAACCGTCGCCGCGTTGATGTGGAGGTTTTACGAGATTCGATCTTGTTCCTGTCGGGGGAAATCGATCTAGCCGCCGGAGGTCGCACGATTCGAAAAATGGCAGAATACGATCTCGGTTACGAGTTTCAAACGGTTCGTCGGAGTGTTTACGTGCCCGCCTTTCGGAATTCAATGCTTGATGTATTCGAAGTTTTCGATTTCGCCAATCCCAACCTGGTCACGGGCCATCGCAATACGAGTACGCTGCCAACCCAAGCATTATATTTGATGAACAGCCCTATGGTGATCGAGCAAGCTCGCCGCGCGGGCGCTCGTTTGCTGGAAGAAAATTCCATGTCGAGATCGGATCGCATTGTCTGGGTTTTCCAACAAGTGTTGGGGCGGGGTCCGACCGCCGGTGAGATGCAGCATACGAATTCACATCTCGATTCGTTTGACGACCCCCATGCGGCTTGGTCCAGTGTGTATCATGCATTATTCGGCAGTCTCGATTTTCGCTACGTGAATTGATCACATGAATCCAACGCAGGTTGACGAGCGGTAATGAAAGATTTAACCCAATTCGTGCGGAAAGCTGACATTTATCGGTAAGAAATTATGACCATCGATCATCGGCACAGACTGGAATCGCGACGCGCCTGGCTACAAAAGTCAGCATGCGGATTTGGAGCGTTGGCTTTCTCAGGACTGTTGACGGGACAAACGCCAGCCAGCCAGCGGCAGGACACCTTGCAGGCCCGTGCTCCGCAGTTCAAAGCTCGAGCGAAGCGTGTCATCTTTATTTTTATGCAAGGCGGACCCAGTCAAGTTGATTCGTTGGATTATAAACCTGAGCTGGTGAAACGAGATGGACAGGAAATTGATTTCACGGGCGTGCGCTTTGGGACGTTCGGAAACGCCAGCAAACGAAAGTTACTGAAACCACTGTGGGCTTTTCAGCAATACGGCGAATGCGGAAGGCATGTGTCGTCATTGTTCCCGCATATGGCCCAGCATGTGGACAAACTCTGCATGATCCACTCTATGGAAACAGAGGGGGTCGCCCATGGTCCCAGTACCCTGTTTTTGCATACCGGAGCAACCAATTTAGTGCGACCTTCGGTAGGCAGTTGGATCACTTATGGATTGGGAACTGAGAATCAAAATTTGCCAGGTTTTGTGACGATCGGTCCCTCCTCCAGTAAAGGCGGGCCGCGTAATTATTCCAATGCTTTTTTGCCAACGGTATTCCAAGGTACCACCATTGGCAGGGCGGGTCTGTCCGCTAAGGAAGCTCGCATTAATAATATTGTGAATCGTGATTTTTCTCGAGAGCTTCAGGAGAAGCAGTTTCAGTTCCTGCAAACGTTAAATCGGGAGCAACTTAAACGCACGGCAGATGATGATCGCTTGGAGGCAACGCTCAAGTCCTACGAGTTGGCTTGGCGAATGCAGAATCATGCTCCTGGGATTATGGATGTTTCAGCCGAGGCACCGTCCACACTCAATATGTACGGGATCGATCAAAAAGAGACCGAAGAATTTGGTCGCCAGTGTCTACTGGCTCGACGATTGGCGGAAGCTGACGTGCGGTACATCCAAATCAACTACGCGGACGAATCGACCAATCCAAGGTGGGATCAGCATTCCAACATGCCGGCCCACGCCGAACACGCGCGGGCGGTTGATAAACCGGTCGCTGGTTTGTTGGCTGATTTGGAACAACGCGGATTGCTGGAAGATACGCTGGTGTGGTGGGGGGGCGAATTCGGAAGAACGCCTTTTGCACAAGGAAGGGATGGACGGGATCACAATCCACGTGGCTTTACCGTGTGGTTGGCCGGCGGTGGTGTTAAGCCGGGATTCGCATACGGAAGTACGGACGAAATTGGGCATCACGCCGTCGAAAATAAAGTTCATATGCACGACCTGCACGCGACCATTTTGCACCTCTTGGGCATGGACCACAAAAAGTTGACGTACCAATATGCCGGGCGTAACTTTCGGTTGACGGACGTGGCAGGTAACGTGGTGCACGACATCATTGCTTAGGGCAAGCGAACTAGAGCCGAAGTTGCTATCGCTTGCGGGATATCACGATCTCCTTCTTCGGCGGGCCCTCAGCCCAAGCGTTTTCGCGAAGTGTTGAGGCGCTGAACGCAAACTGATGCTTAAAGTCACCGGAAGAGCGGCCCGGTTTTCTCGGTGCAGCCGTTAACTAACGGCAAAGGTTTTAGGGTGGTTTTTGCGGGCCGCGACAGAATTTTGGGGCGATCTCTCAATCGGCGGTTTTCAGAACCGAGATAAATCCTTATTTTATTACTTCTTGGGCCGGTAGCTCAGTTGGTTAGAGCAGGGGACTCATAATCCCTTTGTCGCGGGTTCGAGTCCTGCCCGGCCTACTTCTCCTTGAATTTTATGCGGTATTGGGCGTGCTCTGAGCGCTAATGGCTGACGTCTTAGTCAGCGGGCATCGATGTGCTGTTTAATACTACAGTCACGACCGCCGTTCAGAAGGAAATTGCATGGAATCACGCGACGTATTTCGTAACGCTTCCTGAGCCGTTCTGGGTTAGTACTGAAATCCCCTGACCCTTTTATTCTTCACACGGCAAGTGATGATGGCCAAGCCGCAGACGCAACCTGTGCTTTCAAGGTTTTCCGTCACGCCAACAAAAAACGGACGATCATGATGATCGCCCGCATAGGTTGGTTGCGTGTTGACGTCGACAGATTAGGCCGTCGCCCGTTGCTGTTTCTCACCTCGACGACGGCGACCGAATCCCGCAACGCACGCACCGATGCCGAACAAGGCGAGGGACGAGGGTTCGGGAACGGCCGTAAACGAAAAGTCATCGATCGCTAGGCCTGCATCCGCGCCACCGCCGTTGTTGCCGATCCATCGCACCGCGAGTTCTTCTCCAGCCAACCACGACAGGCCTGAGAGCGTAACGTTGGTGAAAACCGTCTGATTGCCGGAGGCGTTTCCATCCAGAGCTCCGGGTCCAACGTTGGGATTTGGCGCTGAGAAATCGAGTACTGATACCGTTGTCCATCCGGACTTTGAGGTGCTTGCAGGGACCGTAATCGCTGAGCCCGCCTGCCAAGCGAACTCGAGTATATTTTGGTCGGCGCCGGAACCGCTACCAGATCGCCATTGCTCGCCTGTATAGGAGATCACAACCCGGTCGATGGTTCCGCCAGTGTTGTTCTTGAAGATGGCTGCGGCGTTGAAGTAGTCATTGCCCCCCGAACCAATATAGCCCAAGGCCCTGTCACTGCTGCCAGTGCTACCGTAGCTGTAAACCTCCCCGCCGGCACTGCTCCCAGTGTTTGCAAAGTACACGTCGCCAGTTGTGTCCATTTCCTCCGAGTTCACAGTCCAGCCAGAAATCGTGGTGCCGTCCACAAATGTCCCACTACCCGTTGAAACCAAGCCATCAAAGTCTTGGGTATATGTACTATTTACAGCATCGATGTTAATGAGGTCGGCGGCGGCCCAGTTGCATTGAAGCAAAACCAAGCATGTCACAGCCAATTGGATCGCCCGAGTCATCTAACTTCTCCCATGCTTAGGTTTAAAGTCTGGCCCGCTACGGAGCCAGTAACAGTGATTTGTGCTACGTTATGCAGATTGTACACTGCCGTTTAGACGCTGCAATAGGGGGAATGGGTGTTTTGGGTCGAGTGTGGCGTCCTGAAGTAGCTCCCTGGCTCGCCAAACCGCTCTCACGGCAACGCCAAAATACTTTCGTAATTCGTCCAATGGGTTAGGGCTGCGATCTTAATGACCATAAATCCGCTTTCAACGCTGCTTCTTGCGGATTGAACTCAACCAAGTTTAGTCTTTGTAATCCGAACAAGATTTTCAACGATCCAACGAGTTAAGGCTGTGGATAACAAGCTCCTTGGCTATGGGTATTCACCATGAATCCCCTCATTGAAACGAATCAAACGACGACTTTCTCTTCCTGCATTGTTTAAGTTTGGCACTTTGTTTAGGTCGGAGTGTTCTATTATGGCCTACTGTCAATCACGATATCATCGAAAACTATTGCCAGTAACAACGGTTGCTATCGCGAAAAATAAAGAAACCCCACTCACAACGGCCAATGTTGCGTGGGGTTTCAATTCGACGGGTTCGATTAAAGCACCCTAGTCTTCAACTTTTCCTTACGCTGTGTGAGTTCACGTAAAGTAAAAGACTGCCGACCCATTACTTCAGCCTTTTTACATCAGGCATAATCCAGGACTTGT
>JAAEPL010000352.1 GCA_024232675.1 Planctomycetaceae bacterium | reverse complement strand
GCAGGCATTGGAATTAGTGCGGGCCATCTATTAACGGCTTCTATTATTTCAGCTCCCGCGGCCCTCGTGCTGGCAAAGATCATGCAGCCGGAAACAGAAAAGGTCATGGATTTGTCGATGGTCGAATCGCGAATTCAATACCGGGCAACCAATGTCATCGAAGCCGCCGCCGACGGGGCTAGCGAGGGCATGAAATTAGCCATCAACATTGCTGCCATGTTGATTGCTTTTTTAGCTTTGATCGCTTTCCTCGATACCATACTGCAGTGGATAGGCAGTTATGCCGGGGTCAAGTTATCGATTTCGATTATATTTGGTTACCTGTTTTACCCATTGGCATGGGTCATGGGCATTACCTCGGATGATTGCTTAATTGCAGGTAATTTGCTGGGGGAAAAAATTGTAGTCAATGAATTCCTGGCTTATTTCACAATGTCTGGGATCCCTGTTCAGGAAGCCTCAGCCAACGCGGATGCCATCACTCCACGTACTCGCGTAATCATGACATACGCCTTATGCGGCTTTTCCAATTTTGGTGCCATTGGGATTCAGCTTGGCGGTATCGGTCCATTGGCTCCTGAACGAAAAAGCGATTTGGCACAACTGGGCCTAAGGGCCATGCTGGGCGGCATGTTGGCAGCCTGCATGACGGCTTGCATCGCCGGAGTTTATTTTGGCTGGCTTGGCTAATTTGGATTGGGCGCGGTGTGGAACCTTAACTTATGCACTTCGTCATTCAAAAAACGTTGGTGATCTAGCGTTCGTCTCGCGTTCGGTTTACCCGTGTTAAAACCATCGAAAAGGCAGGCGGTGTTTGCTTGTCGCGTTCAGGCAGGTTCCGGCAAATCGCAATGCGAAGCAGTGACATCCAATCCAGAGCGGCCTCCACATGGACGTTGGCCTTTATCACCATTCTGTTGGCTCACTTCACCGTTGATACATTTTCCCAAATGATCCCATCCTCTTTGGGATTAATTCAGGAACGTTGGAATTTGACGGATCGGCAAGGTGCATGGTTTCTGGGTCTTGGCTCCTTGTGTTCTGGACTGGCTCAGCCACTATTCGCTTGGCTCAGTGACCGCACGGGCAATCGAATTTTTGGTGGGCTCGGATTGACGATCGTAGGACTGTTTCTGAGCAGTTTGGGATTAGCGTTGAGCATTCCCCACCTTTTCGCTTTTTACGTTTTTGGGATGATTGGCAACGGCATGTTTCACCCGATCGCGGCGTCGACAATCGGGCAATTGAACCCTGCCAAACGTTCCTTTTCCGTGAGTTGTTTTTTCCTCGCGGGCATGCTCGGAGGGGTTTCGGGAGCGACGCTGGGGCCACGTTTACTGGTCTTGGAGGACGGTTTTCAAATCCTTCGTTTCTTCGCAATCCCAGCGATTATTTTGGCATTCCTGCTACACCGTCAGATTCGCACGATTGAGCACCGTAACCTGACCGTCGGCAAGGATGGTAAACGGATTGTCGAGGCGGTGCACTGGGGCTCCGTGGCTCTTCTATATTTCTCCGCAGCCTCCCGGTTTGTTGTCAATATGGGGTTGGTTTACTTGTACGTGCGGTGGACAGAGTCCCAGTTAATGGTGCAGTTCCCCGACATGAACAAACTGGAGATCTCAAAAATTTCAGCTCCGGTAATTGGCAATCTCAATGGTGCGTCGATTGCCGGAATGGCAGCCGGCGGTTTTTTTTCAGGGTTACTGATTCCGGCTGGTCGAGAAAAGATTCCCTACATGGTCGTCCCGTTACTCTGCGCTCCTTTGGTAGCGTGGTTACCACATGCTAATCCGGCGTGGGCCTACGTGCTGGTATTTGGAGCCGGAATAGGTTTCGCTTCCCTTGTACCGGTGACTATCGCCTTGGCTCAAAGGCTAATGCCCGGGCGGACCAGTTTGGCATCCGGCTTGATGCTCGGAGGTGCCTGGTCCATTGCGATGTTCGGCCCGGTTTTGGCTGAATATTTAATCGAGGCTTATAGTATCGATGCGGCATTTCACAGCTTTGCCGCCTTGTTGGCAATTTCTGGATTATTCATTTTTCCAATCCGCCAATCGGTTATTTCAAAAAGTGTCGCACCCACCCTAGAAAGCCCGAAACAGACAGACCGCGGATGATTGCAACGATTATCTTGTAAAACGGGCCAATTTAGTTACCAGATACGAAGGTTACGAACCGGCAAACGTTGAATTTTCTTGGCAGGTTTTCATAATGGGTGCATGAAACATCGATTGAAAACGAAAGCATTCACCCTGATCGAAATTCTGGTGGTGATTGCAATCATCTCCATTCTTGTCGGGTTAACGATCCCTGCGGTCCAAGCCGTACGTCGATCAGCGCGTAGCCTCTCCTGCAAGAACAATCTCAAGAACATTGGGTTGGCCGTTGCCAATTATCAAACGGCATTAAAGCACTATCCCTCGAGCTTTGAAGCACCTCCCGGGCAGATCGTACGAGGCTCATGGTCCATCCATGCTCAGATCATGCCCTACATGGAACAAGGGAATGCGCATGCGTTAATCGATTTTTCCACGGATTGGCATACGCAGGTGGAGTCTGGCATACCAGCGTTTGCCGCTCCCGTTTACACCTGCCCCTCTGAACCGAGGCCGGTCGTACGTGAAAAAGATGGTGCCGACTATGTCTACGGTACAAACTACGGCTTCAACATGGGATCTTGGTTCATCTACAATCCTCTGACAGGTGAGACGGGCGACGGTTCTTTTCGCGTCAATCAAAAAACCCGTCCGCGGGATTTCCAATCCGACGGCACCAGCAACACACTCTGTGCGGTAGACGTGAAGATGTACACGTCCTACATCCGCAACGCAGCTTCGATTGATCCCGTGCTACCGGATTTAGCCGATCACTTTGAAGGAGTTGCTGCCGAATTGAAACTCGGCCCCCTGGCAGATCAAAACACCGGTCATACCGTGTGGTGTGACGGTCGTGTTCATCACACGGGTGTAACCACGGTTTACACTCCCAATACGCGAGTTACTTACACTGAGGGTGGCGAAGTATATGACATCGATTACAACTCGCAGCAAGAAGGACGCGACTTAAGTCGTCCGACCTATGCTGCCGT
>JAAEPL010000351.1 GCA_024232675.1 Planctomycetaceae bacterium | reverse complement strand
AGCAGAATGGTCCAGGTGACGGTCGCGAACAGGATCCCGGAGTGGGGAAGCATCTCGTCCTGAACCAGAACCACGAAGACGATGCTCGCCAATCCCCTCGGCCCGAACCATCCCATGAACAACCTCGTGTCCCAGCGGAGCTTTAACCCGACGACTGCGATGCACACCGGAATGATTCGAATGACGGTCAGGCTCAGCAACGCGTAGACGAAGACCCGCCAATCCAGATATTGCCAGGTAAGCCCCACAGCCGCGACCCCGAAGATGAACCAGGTGACCAGGGCCATCGAGTCGCCGATTCCCTCGGCCGCATCCAGAAACAGTCGCTTGTCCTTCTTGGCGGTACTGCCGAAGATCAGTCCCGCCACGAAGCAGGCGATGAAACCACTTCCTTCGAGCCACTGAGCGACCGAGAAGCAGAGCAACGCCAGCGCGATGACGGGGATCTGCACCCAAGAACCGGTCACCCATTTCAGGTTGGAGCAATGACGCAGCAGTTGACTGCCGAGGAAGCCGCCCAGTACGCCGATCAGTACGCCGATGCCGATGGCCTGGGCAGTCAGCTGGGCCATCAGTCCGGCGGCACTGCTCGACTCGGTGTCGCCCACCGCCAGAGCCAGGAAGAAGAACAGGACCGGCACGCAGATGCCGTCGTTGAGACCACTCTCCACGTTGAGGCTTTCCCGAACCGAATCTGGAACAGCCGGGTTGGTCACCACTGCCTTGCCTAGGGCCGCGTCGGTTGGAGCCAGCATGGTGGCCAGAAGAGCGACCTCGAAGATGCCCAGCTCTCCAAAGAACAAGCGGGCGGTCACCAGCCCGAGGACGATGGTGAGCGGAAGTCCGATCAACAGAAGACGAATCGGTATCGCCTCGACACGGCGCAAGGTCACCAGATTCGTGTTGGCAGAGTCCGTGAACAGCACTAGAGCAAGCGTGAGTTCGGCGAGGATCTTGAGGCTTTCTCCTCCGATCTGGACGTCCATCCAGCCGAACACGTCGCTGCCGCAGAGGAAGCCCACCACCACATAGACCAGGGCACCATTGACTCTGGATTTCTCAAGGCGAGAGGCGACCAGCGAGTAAAGGAAGGCGAAGGCCGCGATGACGGCAAGGTCAGAATAGTCCATGATTCGGTTCGCTCTGGGTTCTTCGCCTCGAGCGGAAAACTTTCCCTCGACAAATTGTTCTCAACACGAAACAGTGAAGGCACGGGACGGGATCAACTGTCTGCACGCCCCCGCGAAGGCAGGATCGAGCCACGACATTCAGCCGCCGGTGGGAACCGACGGTGGAGCAGAAGGAGCGGGGTTAGCCGCCTCATGCTGGAGAAAAATTCACCCTCCCGTGTGTCATCGTCTTGATTAAAGCTTCTTTACCGGTCACATTCAAGATACGCCCGGAAAAGGGGTCAGGAGCCTTATTAACGATTTAGGTAAAATTCTTCGGTCCTCCTTTTGTTGTTGTGACATCTCAAGTTCCTGCTTCTTTGCGGTTTGGCGGAGCCAATGTTGATCTTCGTAAGGCCTGCGTTAATGGATGCCAACCTGAAGGAAGTCTTGCTTTTTCTCGTGCTCGTCCATTGCCCCTGCCAGCCAGCGAATTAAACAAAAAGGCTCCTGGTACCTTTGACTTGCCCCTGGCACCTTTGACTTGCCCCTGGCACCTTTTAATTGACCACTTTAGAAGTTTAGGATTACAGAGATATGAACACAGGATTTTTCATAGTATTAATTGTTCTGCTGGGCGGTGGCTATCTGCTGATAACTAAAAGAAAGTCCGGCGGCTGAGGCTAAACACCACACTCGCAGTTGCGAGTGATGCCGGCCGTCAAAAGCAGGACTGATAGGGATTTTGATCCACTGCGGATCTGTATTTTGCTGTTGTTTATGCAAAAGAAAACGATGACATCAAAGGGACAGAAGTGTATTAGAAACTAAACGCTGCGTCCTTTGATTGTTGAAGTGGTAAGTATGGGCGAGGGGAGTGGGGGTGTTGGGACTACTTCGGGGAGCCCTCGGATTTCCGCAAGATGTAGAGGTTGATGAACCGGACCAAACAGAGGAACAGGTTATGGACCCACCACACGTAGAGATCGATTTTGAATAGGCGCTATATTAGGGTGCTGGCGGCGTCGTAGAGCAGACCCATGCACGCGGAAACAAGCACTAGTTTCCAGAATATTCTCTTCATGATCATGACTCCTGTCTTCAAAGCGGGTGCAGGGGATCGAACCCTCGACATTCAGCTTGGGAAGCTGACGAATTCGCCCGTCTCTAGTCTATCAGGGGCGAAGCGTAGCGGCAGTGAGATCGCGCAGAATCAGAACGACTCTCACTTGGCCACGACTGATAAGGATTCTGATCCACTGCGGACCTAAATTTTGGCCGTACTTTGAGCGGTCATCAAACATTCAGCCTCAATTTCCGATCCTCAGATGGCGGAGAAGAATTGCATGACCACGCCCGTGATTCTATCGAGTGGAAAAATCTGGCCTCACACCGACAATACCAAGCTACAATCCTTGATTCAAAGACCCATCTGCCAAAGAGAAATATGCGATGAAAAATAGGCGACACTGGGAGATGCTTTTACTGATACTGATAGGGATTTTGATCCACAGCGAATCTGCATCTTGGCCGTACTTTGAGCGCTTATCAAACATTCAGCCTCAATTTTCGCCGACTGATTTGGCCCGAGACGCTCGTGCGGACAGCGTCGGATATAGCGGCGCGGAGACCAACTCGGAGCCTAGTGATGGTTTTTTTCTGGATGGCTCGTCCCCACCTTGGCCAAGCTTCAAGTACTTAAAAGGGGAGGTCGTAGGAAATCTGACGAAGACCCGAACGATGGCGTTAGATGAACAAGGAGTCATCCACTCCTTGGGTTATAAGTCGGACATGCATATTAAGACAGATGTTCGTGAAGATTCTATAGAGAGGATCGCTCAAGGGTATAAAGGCTTTATTGGGAATGTAGTAGCTTCTGATGGATACACTTATTTTTTACCAGCTTACTCAGACTCGATGGGTAAATTAAAAAGGTCAACCGGAGAAATTACTTTGGGCAAAAAATTTCCGAGTTGCCCACAAGTTAGGTCTGGAGCAGAGGGCGCAAATGGCATCATTTATATGCCAACGTATACCAAGACTTTAAAGATTTATACTTTAGATACTAAGACAGGGCAGACTGGATCATTCACTCCTCCTCAGCCGGGCTCCTTTGGTCATGTATGGGGGGCAGCAGCAGATCCAGCTGGGAATGTTTACATGCCTCCAGCCTTAGGGAATAAAATTCTTAAGATAGACAAAAACGGGACTAGCTTTTTATTAGAAGGAAAGCCTGTTACATCAGGTACCTCTGGTCTTAATGTAAAGTACGTTGGAGCTACCTATGTCGGAAGTGTTAATAAAGTATTTTGTTTACCTAGGACTGGTAAAAAGATTTTAATTATTAATTGCGATGATGATAGCTACGAGGAGATTGACCTGCCGGCTGATTACCTAAAGGTAGCTAATAAAAACAAAAACTTTCATGGGTTCTTAGCTCCTGATGGGTGGCTTTACAGTGCGTTTTGGGGCGACACTAAATGCTTTAGAGTTAACCCGCTTACTCAAGAGATCCAATGGAAGGATTATGAGCATGAGTTCATGGACGGTCATCCAACAGTGAAAGAAGGTTCTGGTATTATGAGTCTTGGCACAGGCTATTCTACTTGTGCTTTAACAAATGGTAATGATGTCTACCTTGGTCTAGCAGGGACTTCTAGAGCTATCAAGCTTGAGTTTAAAAGATGAAATGTTTTAAGCAGGTCCGCTTAATTGCAAAAGATAGAGGGTTTGTTTATGAGCCTTTATCAAACACACCAGAGGAAAGCTTCAGTGCGGCGAGCACTACCCGCAGCAGAGCAATTAATTTCCGAAGCCGAGCCCGAAGTTGCAGGACTTTCTGATGCAGTTGGATGACGTCGAGATGAACGGCATCGACGGTAACGATCTTGGTGGCTGGCGCCTTCAACCAACCGCGTGCTGTTGATGCAGGGATGCGGTATCGAACGGCACAGGTGACGTCCTGTTTCGATCGAACGAGCTCTTTCAGGCGGTGACCGTACGATTCTTCGTTTGGGTAGCGGTGGCCATTCCCCGATCATGATTCCAGTTTCACACAGTTCAACTGATCGCATGGAATTGGGCGTCTCGGCGCCCGAACCACCCGAGAACTCGCGCGGAAAAGCGTCGAATGTCGTGACAGACAGCAGGTAGAGATTTTTTGCAGTTTGGTCAGAAAACTAAAACGCGGCACGCCGTAGTCGACCTCAGATGAAGCTTCTATCGACAAAGCCTGATAACCAGAATCCGACATTTGTCGCCAGAAATAGCGGCGGCGACCAAGATGGGTGCGAGGGGAACTCAAGAGTCTAAAGACGCGTTTTAGGATGAGATCGAGACTCCGAGACAAACGCATTATTGCAGAGACGGCTAAACTCGGCGTAGAAACAAACGAAGGCCGACGTCATGTGACATCGGCCTCTACTATAACTTGGTGGTCTTCCAGTTTCGCACATGGAAAAACAAGTTGCGGGGACAGGATTTGAATCTGCGACCTCGAGGTTATGAGCCTCGCGAGCTACCGGGCTGCTCCACCGCCGCCCAGATTACCAATGCGGTCCCTGCCCCCTTTACCGACCTGAGCTGGCAGCCTGTGATTGTTCAATCGGACGTCTGAGATGTGATGGAAGTCTTTCGCAGCGAACACCTTCATCCGCAGACCGTCTGCGGTCACTGAGGTGCGTTGTTCAGTACCTTCAGGACTTCTGCAAAGTCCAAGTTTTCAATTTTCAGTGCAAGAATGCGTTTCTCTGAAAACTGCATACAACAGGGCTTTGTGCCAAAGTCCTGTTAAATCATGTTGTAGTTATACGGCCCACGCATGTCGCGTGCTACATAACTTTGGGCCTCAGGGTCGTT
>JAAEPL010000350.1 GCA_024232675.1 Planctomycetaceae bacterium | reverse complement strand
GGTGGGATACTACGGTTTCCAGAGCGTCGTTTGCCCCAACTGCGAAGAAACCGAGCGTTACCAGACAGCACGCGAACGGCGTCTCGATACATCTCTCGCGCAATAAAGACCTCCCCCAATTCCACATTGAGTTCATTGAAGCGAAATACAATGTCAGGACTACGATTGCTCGATTCATAGACTTCGCGAAGCGAGTCGTGAGCTTTTCGATAATGTTCCAGCATAGCCGTCGGCGATGCTAGTGGCTTTTTGAGTTGGGCCAATTGGTATTGGATGTCGGCGTCGAGTAATCGGTAATCGCTGTTGCTCGGGAACTCTTCGCAAATTTGATTGGTGATTTCAGCGGCGGCGCTGAGCAATTCGATACTTTGTTCCGTATCACGACTGATGGGCAGCGCCCAGACTTGAGCCTTGATGAAACGGGCTGTCGCCGATTGCAGTGATGTTGGTGCGTCCAGTTCCAGGTTGATTTTGGAGAGGCTGTTAATCGCTTGCTCTTGAGCTTGCTGACTTTGGTCTCTGTCGTTCATCCAAAGTTGCAGTTTTGCCAAACGCAATTCACATTTTGCTTTCTCCAACAATAATTCGTCTGTCACACCATGTTGCTCAATCAATTCACTAATTAACTCAATGGCTTGATTGATGTAGGAAAGGTTGTCGGTCCCCATTTTTCGTACTGACCGAAAGAGAAAGCCTCGGCGTCGATTCGAGGATGTCGACGATCTTTCCGCGGTGCTTTTCAAGTTGCCAGTGTCGGTAGACGCGATAGGAATGGAACTGCCCATCAGATTTAAAGTCTTGACCATCTCGAGTTGCACAGGCAATTGGGCGGCGTACGCGTTGGATCGCAATATTTCTTGTGCTTTTTCAAAGTTAGTCATGGCTTTCAGCAGGTTCACGCTTTGACGACTGCGTTTTTGAGATAAAGCAAGCAGCCCCATTTCGTTGGTCGTTTGGGCCTCTGCAATAATCGTTTCGATTTGGGCATTACTTTGATTGAATTTGTTGTATTGATCGAGCGAGGTCTGGTAGGCCTCGTTAGCGTCTTCCGGTTTGCCCAATAGGTGATAGATGTTGGCGACCCGTCTCCAGGAGTTGGCAGACTCTGCGGCCAATTGGGTATTTTCCGTATTTTCATTGGCGAACTTGCGCAGGAAAACCAACATGTTTTCCAAGTATTGTGCGTCGTCAGGAGAGATTCTCGTTTCGATAACGCTCAATTCCTGAAAACCATCGAAAGAAAAATCGGCAGTATTGCCCGAGCCTCGCAACACCATTTGCTTGAACATCTCGTCAAATACTTCCAGTGAAAGCCCAATGTTAATTTCTGCGCGAGCGTATTGCTGCTTGAATTTTTTCGCATTGGTTTCGGCCTGCAAGCGAGCTGCTTCTGTATTGTCACGTTCGATGGTGAGCTGTTCATTTTGGGCGCGCATGATTTTTAATGACTGCGAACGCCATAGAAATCCGGCGGTTGCAAGAATAGCCACAAGGCCGATCAACGCTGCTGAAACTGCTTGCCAGTGATTACGTTTACTCCACATCCACAACCGCTTTGGCCAAGCAGGAGGTTTGGCGGATATCGGGCGATCTTGTAAAAAGCACTGCAAGTCGTCCCGCATCTGCCCGGCTGTTTGATAACGTTCGCTCGGTGTTGGGTCTGTCGCCTTTTCAATAATGGTCGCTAGATCAGCAGGGATGCGAGGATCCAGTTTTCGAGGTTTGGTGCGCACCGAAGACGTGGCCTGGCGAATCATCTTGGCCGCAGAACTGGGCTCGATGATGGGTTTAAGGGTTACCAATTCATGCAAGGTTGCACCGAGGCAATAGGTCTCGCTGGCAATGTTGTATTTTGACTCAAATGACTCGGGAGCCATGTACTGAGGCGTGCCCACAATATCACCTGCTCGAGTCATGGTTTGATTAGAAAGGTCTTTGACCAATCCAAAATCGGTTAACCAGACACGACCTGCGGGATCGAGCAGAAGGTTGCCGGGTTTAATATCGCGATGGAGCACGCCTTGTTTGTGAGCGTATTCTAAGGCATCGCCGATATTCGCGATCAATCCTGCCGCCCATTGGAATCGAGCTAAGCCCGTCGGGATCTCTGAGACGTCGGTGGGGGATCTTGAATTGCTCGCGGCCGTCACATCAAATTCGCTGGTCGGCTTGGGCGGCGTGCCGTTCCCCGCCTCTTCTAGGAGGGTTTTCGGAAGCAGGGTGGAGGCATCGCTCGGTTGGTGGCTCCGCGCCCGCATGGTTGCCATGACCACGTCCAGGCTGCAACCGTCAATGAACTCCATCACGTAATAGTAATATCCGTCACTATGCCCCAATCCGAATACGCTTACGATATTGGTATGGTGCAAAGCGGCTGCTGCTCGAGCTTCGCGAGTAAAGCGTTCTACGTTTTTATCTTCCGTCACCAATCGGTTCGGCAGCACCTTAATCGCGACTCGTCGACCTAATGATTCGTGGACAGCTTCGAGAACGATTCCCATGCCGCCACGTCCTAATTCACGAACGATGCGATATTCACCCAAGCGTTCAAGGCCCATGATTTCTTCCAGCGGAGAGCGATGGCTGGAGGAGCTGCTGAGAGGGTGATCTTTAAGTCCCTCAATCATAGCGACGGAGGAAAGTAATTCGTGAATCTCATCTCGACATTCGGGAAGCCTCGCTTGGTAGTCGGCGATATTGGGCGTTTTTCCGTTGCGAATTTGCTGTGTGAATTCCTCGACTAAAACTTCCAACGTGTCGGCGGTGACGTCGGCTTTGCCATCTGGTTTATTCACGTTTACAGTTCCCTCTCTTCGATGATTCGATACCCCAAGTCACGTCAAGCGTTCGGGGTAGAGACTAATGCGATTGGTGTTTTTCAAAAATTTCTCGCATCCGTTTCAACGCTCGCAGGTATCGTTTACTGGCAGCAGAGGATTCGATACCAAGAATCTCAGCCGTTTCCACATTGGACAGTTCCTCAAAATGCCTAAGGGCGATGACCTCGCGGTCTATTTCATTCATCTCTTCAAGTGACTTTTGCAACGTTTCAATTTGTTCGGCTCGTTCTAGCAATTCGCTCGCCGAGGTCATTTGTCCGACAAGGTGTGCTGCCAACGCGATGGAAGTTTGCCCGGTGTAGGCGTGGTGGATCTTTTGTTCCTTTCGTACATCTCGTTTGCCAGCCACAATATGTTGGCGATGCACTTCTATTAATTTTTGGTTTAGCTCAGCGCGTAACCAGACAAAAAAAGGCACTTCAGGATTATCCAAATAACGATCGAGCCTTTGGGCTGCTCGAACGTACGTCTCTTGAATTACATCGGATTCGGCGACGCGGCCACGTAATCGATAATCCATTCGGAAGTTGGCGATTCGCTGAAGCCGCTGCTTAGCCTGCTGAAAGAAATCCGCGAAAGTCTCTTCTGGGCGAGCCTTCAGCGCGGCCAAGAGTTCCGTCTGGTCAGGCAATGAAAAATCGTTTGTCGCAGAGGGATCCATGTTTACTTAAACTCTCGTGCTGCAGATAATGCATCGCAGAAAATTAAAATTCCGTGCCGATTCACAAATCTGCATACGCCGCTCCGTCGGGAAACGTGCCAAAATACGACCAAATTTGCGATTGCAGTACCAGAATAGGCTATTTTTAGAAAAAAGGTGTACACGAATCTGAATTTTCGCGTGACCCTATATTGAGGAGCATGCATCAGGGTAATCCCAACACGCTTCATGATCCGTCCGCTTAAACCAGAGTGAGGAAGAAAATGCCAACGATCAAACTTATTTGCCTCGTCGCGGCCACGTTATGGTGTTGTGGTGATTTATCAGCACAGGGTGAAAAACAGCAACGCAAG
>JAAEPL010000349.1 GCA_024232675.1 Planctomycetaceae bacterium | reverse complement strand
TTTGCCTGCCATGGGCCTGACGATAATGCCAACCACAGTGGAGTAAGGCTCGATACATGGGAAGCCGCTGTCAATGAGGCGGGTGTCATTGAGCCAAATGATGCGGCAGCGTCCAGATTGTATCAGCGTCTGGTAGATGCGGATGACCCGATGCCGCCAGCCGAATCGATCCACCAATTGACCGATTATGAAAAAGCCCTCATTAAAAAATGGATTTCTCAGGGTGCTAAATTTGAACAACACTGGTCTTACGCACCCATCCGAAAGCCGCAACTGCCCAGCCTAAGCGCTCGGCAAACCGTTAAACATCCCATCGATGCGTTTGTGCAACGTCGACTGGAGAGGGAAGGCATATCGCCCAGCCCTCGAGCAGGAAAAGCAGCTTTGTTAAGACGCTTAAGCTTGGACTTAATTGGGTTACCGCCAACCCCAAGCGAAGTGGAGGACTTTCTTGCCGATGAATCCGCCGACGCTTATGAAAAACAAGTGGACCGCTTGCTGGGTTCCGAACACTACGGGGAGCGGATGGCCGCGCGATGGTTGGACATTGTGCGGTTTAGTGACACCGTCGGTTTTCACGGTGATCAAAACCAGCGGATCTTCCCTTATCGCGATTTTGTGATTGAGTCGCTTAACACGAATCAACCCTTTGACGAATTCACTCGGGACCAATTAGCTGGCGATCTTTTACCGTCCCCCACAGAACAGCAGTTAATTGCAACGGGCCTGATCCGCCTAAACATGATGACGCGTGAGGGAGGAGCGCAACCCGGCGAATACCTAGCAAAATACACCGCCGATCGAGTACGCATGATTGGCACGGCATGGCTGGGTGCAACGACGGGTTGCTGTGAGTGTCACAATCACAAATACGACCCCTTCACCATCCAAGATTTTTATTCACTCGGGGCATTCTTCGATGACGTGCGACAGTGGGGTGTCTACAACAATTATGGTTACACGCCCAATCCTGACTTGAGTGGTTTTAGCAATGACCATCCTTTCCCCCCAGAAATGCGAATCGCCAGTGCTTCCTTGCGATCTCAGATGGAATTTCTTGAAAAACAATCGGAACAAGCCGCGTCACAGCAGGTCGACCCTTCCGAATTAGCAACGCCCGAATTCCAAGCTTGGTTGCGGGGAATCCGACAATACCATCAAGTGCACGGAGACCAATGGACCGTTTTACAACCAGCTAACATTGAAACGCGTCTGCCGGAAAACTTCGAGGTAACCCCGACTTCAGAAATAATCTTCCCCGATTCGCCACAAACGGGACAACAGTCTCAAATCACGCTCAAGACTAATCACCCTGTGATTATTCGTTCTCTCAAATTGGAAGTACTGCCCACGGATATTCACGACGGCAAGATTGGCAGATCAGCTAACGGACATTTCTCCGCCGCCCTTTCGCTCACTCACCAACCCGACGTTGAGCGACCGCCAAACGATTCCGAAAAGATGACACCTATAAAGCCAAGGTATGTTCGCATCGAACTACCCAATCGAGGCATCCTCTCTCTCGCCGAAGTTCAGGTCCACGCAGTTGCTCAAACCGGAACAGAGCCAAAGAACATTGCCGCTCAGGGTACGCCAAGCCAATCCTCCGTGGCGTCTGCAGGTGCGCCTCAAAGAGCTATCGATGGCAACACGTCGGGTACGTACGCCGAGAATTCAACCACCCACACAAAAACCGAAAATCAGCCTTGGTGGGAATTGGATTTAGGCACGCCCACACTGATTCAAAACATTACCATTTGGAACCGAACCGATAGCGCGTCGAATCGCTTGAACGGATTCCGCCTAGTCCTGTTGGATGAAAACCGCCAGCCCGTCTATCGCACACATCCGAGCCTGCCTGCTCCGCAGGTGCAGGTTGATATCCCCGCTCACGTTTCCCGGTTGGATCTATTAAATCCACAAAAGGTTCATCAAGTACAAGCGGACAGATTTCGCACCAACCGATATTCGAATGGCCAGCCCTCGGCTTTTATTCAGGGCCGCTGGGAATCCGGGCCGTCCCGTTGGCAGCTTCCCGAAAACGAAACCGAACTGCCTCACACCGCCGTCTATCACCTGAACGAAGCGATCCTTCTCAACCCGCAAGACCGGCTTAAAATCGAGCTGCAAAGTGAAGACGTTGGCGGCATCCGCTTTGCTGTCTCGCCCACCTCTCGCATGATAGTAAACGCACCCGTATTCTCTGAATCGTTAAATAAAAGCCTGAAAGAATTCAGCGCCTCCCAAACGCCGAAAGATAGCCTCAACGGAATCCCCGAGTCCCAGCAAAACGCGTTAAAGGCGGCATGGTATCTTCACCGCACCGCTCACGACAAACTTGCCGCAGAGGTCGCCCGACATCGTCAAGCGGTGGCGGAGTGCCGATCCGGCCTTGCCTTGACGATGGTAAGTCAACCTGTGCCCGCAGAGAAATTGCGTGCCTCGCGTGTTCTGCCAAGAGGTAACTGGCAAAATGAATCCGGACAAAGCGTGCAACCTAACACGCCTCACTTTCTGGCTGGCTACCAAGCCGAACCCAAGAATCGGTTGAGCAGATTGGACCTCGCCAATTGGTTAACCTCCCCTGAGAATCCACTTACCGCACGACATTACGTTAATCGAGTATGGAAGCATTTTTTCGGTCAGGGACTTTCCAATGTGCTTGACGACCTCGGCAATCAAGGCGAATGGCCAAGTCATCCCGAATTGCTTGATTGGCTTGCCAGCGAATTTGCTTCCGATTGGGATCGCAAAAGAATCACCCGCTTGATCGTGACCAGCCAAACCTATCAACAACAGGCGTCTGTACGCTCAGAGCTGAAAGAGACTGATCCTTACAATCGCTTATTAGCACAACAATCCGCACGGCGCTTGGAAGCAGAGATCATTCGCGACAATGCGTTGGCAATTTCCGGTTTATTGCAAACTCAGTGGGTCGGCGGTCCGAGCATTTTCCCGTACCAACCGGAAGGCTATTACGCCAACTTGCAATTCCCCAACCGTCGCTATCAACCCAATAACGACGGACGCCAATACCGGCGTGGCGTATACATGCACTGGCAAAGAACATTCCTGCACCCCATGTTGGCGAATTTCGATGCACCCTCGCGAGATGAATGTGCAGCCGATCGAATTACCAGCAACAGCCCTCAACAGGCGCTGACCTTATTGAATGATCCAGTATTTGTGGAAGCCGCTCGAGCTTTTGCCGTGCGTTTGCTCCAACAACTGCCGCACAGCGACTTGAACGAACGCCTTAATCTGGCCTTTCAAATGGCTCTATCGAGAGAACCCAGCTCCGCTGAATGCCGCGCCTTGGGAGACTTTTACAAAACGCAATTGGATTATTTTTCGACTAACCCAGCCGCAGCAGTCACGGCGATGAAAGGCGTGCCGCCCTCGTTAATCGCCGATTCCCCTGCACCGTTAGCGGCCTTCACGCAGGTTTGCCGAGTAATCTTGAATTTACACGAGACGATTACACGTTATTGAGAATCGCCCCAAGGACAACCATGAAGACGGACCCGCAATCTATCGACCGAGCTCGACGCACATTCCTATCCCAGTCATTCGCTGGAATTGGCGCCTTCGCTCTAGCTTCATTGATGGACGCTCCTGCGCAAGGCGGAGTTCGAACGACCAACGAACATCCTTGGAAAGCGCTACCCGGATTGCCCCACTTCCCCCCCAAGGCCAAACGCATTGTGCATCTTTGCATGGCCGGTGGCCCATCGCATCTGGAGTCTTTTGACCCTAAGCCAGAGCTGGTTCGTATCAACGGCCAACCGTTCCCGGATTCTTTCACACAGGGTGAGCAATTAGCTCAATTGCAAAATGCCAAGCTGAACGCACTGGGTTCATTTTCCAAGTTTCGAAAATGGGGCAAGTCGGGATTAGAAATATCAGAATCGTTTCCCCACCTGGGCTCAATCGCTGACGAATTGTGCGTGATTCGCAGTATGACCACCGAGCAAATTAATCACGACACCGCGCACGCTTTTATGAACACAGGCTCCATCATTAAAGGCCGCCCCTGCATGGGAAGCTGGGTTTTGTATGGACTGGGTGCCGAGACCGATAACCTACCAGGCTACATCGTCATGACATCTCAGGGGCCTGGTGCTCAACCGGTATCCGCGCGGCAATGGAGTGCAGGCGTTCTACCCAGTAAGTTCCAAGGCGTCGCTTTCCAAGGCAGAGGCCTGCCGGTGCATTACATTGGCAACCCGGCCGGGGTTTGCCAGTCGACGCAAAGACAAGTGGTCGACGAAATCCAACGTCTTAACGGCATGCTCACACAACGCCATATCGATCCTGAAATTGAAACACGGATTGCTCAATACGAAATGGCGTTCCAAATGCAGACGGCCACGCCAGATTTAATCAACATGGCGGACGAATCCCAAGAGACCTTGGACTTATACGGCATTAAAACGCCGGGGGATGGTTCTTTTGCATCCAACTGCCTGATGGCACGGCGTTTGTTGGAGCGGGGCGTTCGTTTCGTGCAGTT
This sequence comes from Planctomycetaceae bacterium, assembly GCA_024232675.1. GTDB lineage: Bacteria > Planctomycetota > Planctomycetia > Pirellulales > Pirellulaceae > CAJQPP01. The sequence goes on along the minus strand of JAAEPL010000349.1, from coordinate 1,998 downwards.
GTATCACCGAGGTTGGGACCACCATCGCAACCTGAAAAAAGACTTTGCCAAATCGGCCATGGATTGCGACCAACCCAGTGCCGCACTAGTCAAAGATCTCAAGAAACGAGGCCTACTGGAAGATACATTAGTGTTGTGGGGTGGCGAATTTGGCCGAACGCCGATGGCCCAAGGGGGCGACGGACGTGATCACCACATTAACGCGTTTAGCGTATGGATGGCTGGTGGTGGTATCAAACCTGGCATGGCTTACGGTGCTACCGATGAGCTCGGTTATCGCAGCGTCGAAGATGTCGTGACGGTCCACGACTTACACGCCACCTTGCTGCATTTATTCGGAGTCAATCACGAGAAATTCACCACCAAATTCCAAGGTCTCGATTTGAAGCTGACCGGCGTGGAACCGGCACACGTGGTAGAGAAGATTCTCGCCTAAAGGGAATTCAGGCAGCCAATGCAGGACAATCCACCCCGGAAAGTGATAGCGTTTCTTGCCCCGTCCGCTTGCTGAAACTACCCGAGTAACCACCGGGACTCTCGATTCGTTGCTTTCACTCGCGAATCCAACACGGAGCGGGCTTTTGCCTCAAACTGCAAAAACTCGCGGGTTATATCGGGTACCTGAAATGATCTGGGACCTAACGGCAACTTTGTTTAGTATTTGTCGAAAGCAACTACCATCACGTCGGGAAAATGCATTTTGTCTGGCCACCGGATTAACTCGCTCCAACCCACTGGAATTATCGTGCAGGGCTTACACAAAAGCGGCACGATGTTCCTGTATCAATTGTTCCATCGATTGGCCAGGGCTCGCAAAATCGCCTTCTACTCGTCAAATCGACTAGAGCCTAATGCGGATGAAATAACGCCCGACATCGACCACGACTTTTGTCTTTGTCCGATCCGCACATTTGCGAATGAACCGGGGCCATTTCACGATGGCTTGCGGGTTAAACGTATTTTTCATGTACGTGACCCTCGAGATATATTGGTCTCTCAATATTACTCCTACGGATGGAGGCACTGCGAAGAGGGTTTCGACCAAGGTCGCATTCGCCAGCGTGAAACGATTCGCTCGATGTCCATTGATGAATATGTGCTTAACCAAAAAAGCGTGCTTCAACCGCTGAAATTGCATTACGCCGATCTCATTCACCGCCAGCCCTACGAACTGAGACAAGTGGTTCGTTACGAAGAAATGGTCCTCGATTTTCCGCGCTGGCTTGAACGGGTCATGCAGCCGTTCGAATTTCATTTCCCCGCACTTGTGAAAAAACGCTTCGCAATTCGTTTTCGCAACGAGTTCCGGCCCGACGATAACCCGCAATCACACAAGCGAAGTGTCGTCCCCGGGGATTACCTAATCCATCTGCAACCAAAGACAATTTCGCAACTGAATGAGATTCTAGAACCCGAGTTAAGGGCTCTGAATTATGATTTTGCTGGTGGGATACATTCCGCTGCTGCCTAAACGTTTTTCCGCTCGCATGCGATGGACGCGTCGGTTTCATGGGAAAAGCACCCGCTCTTTTGGCGGTACCTTGTCAAAGGCTAAGGTCGATTCATGTTTACCGAGTTCTTTTGCGGCATTGGTGGCTTTGCCAGCGTAATGCCTCCGCATCCAGCAGCACTCTCCATCGACATCAATCGCAATGCGCTGGAGATTCACGCGATGAACTTTGCTCACCGCCACCTGTGCAAATCACTCGAATCTCTGCCGGTCTCGACCGCCACCGAGTTTCCGAAAGAAATTTGGTGGATGTCTCCACCTTGCCAACCTTTTACCCGGCGTGGCAAGCAAAGGGATCTGGAAGATCCACGTTCCGCTGGTTTCCGTAACATGCTCACATTGATAAACGAAATTCGTCCGCACCGCATTGGGATAGAAAATGTCCCTGAATTTCAATCATCCGATAGCCATGGCTTGTTACTAGGGACGCTCTCGCGTGCCAGCTATCAATTCGCTGAAATCCTCCTTTGCCCGACACAATTGGGCAG